>CAZGRB010000182.1:0-4630 GCA_964527695.1 uncultured Ruminiclostridium sp. | reverse complement strand
TTGCTCCTCTTGCATATATGCGAGGCAGAACTCTTGATGAAAGCTTCATAATTCTTGATGAAGCCCAGAATACAACTCCTGAGCAGATGAAAATGTTTCTTACACGTCTCGGTTTCAACAGTAAAATGGTTATCACGGGTGATGTAACGCAGATTGACCTGCCCGACTCAAAGCATTCAGGTCTTGTTGAGGCAACAAGAATTCTTAGAAACGTTGATGATATTGCCGTTGTGAAATTCTCGGAGAAGGATGTTGTTAGACATAAGCTTGTTCAGGATATTGTTAAGGCATATGAAAGATATAACGAACAGAACAGAAATAATTCGGATGGAAAGGCAGAAAGAAAATGGTAAGTATAAGAGTTGTAGGAAAAAATAATCAGAATATTGTCAGAATTACAAAGGATTTGAGAAACATTGTGAAAAAATGCTGCGTATGTACTCTTTATGAAGAGGGTTATACGGGCGATTACGAGGTTTCGCTGACTTTTGTCGATAATGAACAGATACATGCTATAAACTATTTTCATCGTGAGATTGACCGTCCTACTGACGTTCTTTCATTTCCGCTTATGGATGATTCAGGCTTAAGTATCAACCCTGAATCTGAAAGATTTATGCTTGGAGATATCGTGATATCAACTGAAAAAGCAATTGAGCAGTCAGAAGAATTCGGTCACAGCTTTGAACGCGAAATAGCTTTTCTTACCGTTCATTCGATGCTTCATCTTCTTGGTTATGACCATGTAACCAGCGATGAGGATGAAATAGAAATGTTTGCAAAACAGGATATGATTCTCGACGCTCTGGGAATCACCCGTGATTTCAGAATATGAACAGAATAAAGAAGCTTGGAATGAGTTTTGTGTACGCAGGGCGGGGAATTACCTACTGTGTACGGCATGAACGCAATATCAGAATTCACCTTGTCGCATTGCTCTACGTTCTTTATTTCTCAACATTCTATGATTTCGGAAGAACTGAGTATGCACTGCTGATTCTGACCTGCGCTTCTGTAATTGCCCTTGAACTGCTCAACACTGCAATCGAAGTTGTTATTGATAAAGTTTCGCCCAGATTCAATGTATTTGCTATGATGGGCAAGGATATTGCTGCTGGAGCAGTTCTTATCGGCGCAATCGGCTCAGTTGTTATAGGTGTTCTTCTATTCTGGGATACGACCAGATTTATAGAAATTTTCAATTATTTTACTGCAAATTACTATCGTCCGATTCTACTTGCAGTGTCAGTAGTAATTTCAATAATTTTTATCAGCAAAACAAAACATCGTGGCGGAAATGCCTCTAAAATGATAAAAGAAAAGGAAAAATAAAATGCAGAAATCCGTTTTTGTAGCCGTAACAGGCAGACCCAATGCAGGTAAATCCTCACTTACAAATCTTCTTGTAGGTGAAAAGGTAGCAATTGTAAGTGAGAAGCCCCAGACAACCCGTACCCGTATCAACGGTGTACTTACTCAGGGCGAAACACAGTTCGTATTCATAGACACTCCAGGTATGCATAAGGCTGCAACAAAACTTTCCGAGCAGATGATAAAGACTATAAGCAACAGCATTTCCGACGTTGAGGTTGCGATTCTTATGGTTGATGCAACCAAAAAGCCCAATGCAATTGAAGAAAAGCTTACTGCAGATTTCAAAAAATGCGGAACAGATGTTATTCTG
Source organism: uncultured Ruminiclostridium sp. (assembly GCA_964527695.1). Taxonomy (GTDB): domain Bacteria; phylum Bacillota; class Clostridia; order Oscillospirales; family Ruminococcaceae; genus Ruminiclostridium_E. The sequence continues at coordinate 2,946 of CAZGRB010000182.1, read as the reverse complement.
CTTCTTAATAAGGTTGACTTAATCAAAAATAAGTCTGAAATACTTAAGATTATAGAAAACTATTCTGCTTTGTATGATTTCAAGGAGATTATTCCTATCAGTGTCAAGAATCAGATAAACACTGAACTCATTCTGCCTATAATTGAAAAATATGCGGTTGAATCTCCTCATTTCTTCGATGATGATTTACCCACTGACCAGCCTGAAAAAATCTGGCTTGCAGAGATTGTTCGTGAAAAGATACTTAATTCAATGTATGAAGAAATTCCTCACGGCACAGCCGTTCAGATTGAAAGTATGGAGTTTTCCAAGACAAACAAGGGTGAGGATATTGTGGACATCGGTGTTGTGATTATCTGTGAAAAGCAGTCCCATAAGGGTATGATTATCGGCAAACAGGGTTCAATGCTCAAAAAAATCGGCAGAATTGCCCGCGAGGAAATGGAAAGCTATTTTGAGCAGAAGGTCAATATGAAAATCTGGGTCAAGGTCAAGGAAGACTGGCGCAACAGCGATGTACTCATCACTGATTTCGGTCTTAATGCGGAATAATGCTTGTAACAGTTGAAGGAATCATTATCGGTAAGCGTACAATCGGAGAAAACAACTGCTTTATTGATATTCTTACTGATGAATACGGAGTAATCGAGGCAACAGCCCACGGAATACGCAAGCTTACCAGTAAAAATGCAGGTGCGTGCGGTCTTTTTGCATATTCTAAATTCTGCCTTGCCAAAAATGGCGTCAGATATACACTTAACAGTGCTGAGCCGAAGTTCAGCTTTCACGGAATTTCAGCTGACCTTGAAGCACTGTCGTTGGCGGCATATTTTGCCGAAATAATCAAGACTACAACTGCCCCTGAACAGGAAGCAGCTGGTTTTCTTCGCCTTATGGCAATTTCACTCTTTGAAATCGAGAAACGCAGAATTGATTTATCTCAGATAAAAGCAGTTTTTGAACTGCGAGTTGCCGCAATGCTGGGATTTGCTCCGGATTTGCGTGCTTGCCGCAGCTGTGTCTGCTATGAACATGAAAAAATGCTGTTTGACCTGCGCAACAGCACCATAATCTGCGCTGATTGTGCTGCAGATTCAGAATATGAATACACTGTGCTTCAGCCGTCTCTGCTGTATTCGATGAGATATATCATTTATTCACCCGTTGAAAAGATATATCACTTTAACCTGAAAAACACTGTCCTTACTCAGCTGGAACAGATATGCGAAAAATATCTTCTTCATCATCTGGACAGGGAGTTCAGGAGTCTCGATTACTACAAATCAATAAAAATTTAAAATCAGAAGGATTGATATAATGAAATCATCATATAAAAAGCTTGAGCTGGATAAAATCCTTCAGCTTCTCAGTAATGAAGCATGGAGTGATACAGCCAAGGAAAATGTACTTAAAATAAAACCCGAATATGATATTGATACAATCAGAAAAGAGCTTAAGAAGACAGATGACGCCTATGTACTTTCTTCAAAGTTCGGTACACCTCGTTTTTATAATATCAGGAATGTTTCGTTCAGCATAAGACGTGCTCAGCAGGGTGCTTCACTTTCATTAAGAGAACTTCTTGATATCGGTCTGGTATTGCGTGAATTTGACGGATTATCAAGTTGGTATAACCAGTGTGGCGGAATTGATAATAATCTGCATGAATATTTTGCTTCTATTGTTCCCAATAAGTCACTTTGTGAACAAATCTCTAATTCCATTATTTCCGAAGAAGAATTATCTGACGGTGCCAGCGGCGAGCTTGCTCGGATAAGAAAAGCAATTGTCCGTCAGGGAATGAAGATAAAAGAACAGCTTGACAAACTCATAAAAAGTCAGTCTGCTCAGAAATATCTTCAGGAAACACTTGTAACTCAGCGTGACGGTCGTTATGTTGTTCCCGTAAAGGCTGAATATAAGGGACAGGTAAGCGGTCTTGTGCACGATACATCGGCAACAGGAGCTACTCTTTTCATCGAACCTATGAGCGTTGTTGAAGCAAATAATGAAATCCGAATCCTGAAGAATCAGGAATTCGTTGAAATCGAACGCATAATAAAGGATATGTCCGAACAGGTTGCTCTTTATGGAGATGCCTTTATCCAGAGTTATGAAGCATCACTTAAGCTTGAGGAGTATTTCGCAAAGTCCAATCTTGCTGCAAAAATGAAAGCTGTAATGCCTGAAATCTGCGAAGAAGCTGTTCTTCATCTAAATAAGGCACGTCACCCCCTTATTCCTGCCGAGCAGGTTGTTCCTACTACAATTATTTTAGGTGAAGAGTATACAAGCCTCATTATTACAGGACCTAACACAGGCGGTAAGACTGTTTCTCTGAAAACTGCAGGCCTGCTTACGCTTATGACAATGTGCGGTCTTATGATTCCTGCCGCTGATGGAAGCAGGGTAGGCGTTTTTGCTGATATTCTGGTTGATATCGGCGATGAACAGAGCATTGAACAGAGTCTTTCCACATTCTCATCGCATATGACTAATATTTCATCTATTATAAAATCAGCAAACGACCATACTCTTATTCTACTTGATGAGCTTGGCTCGGGTACTGACCCCATTGAAGGTGCTGCGCTTGCTGTTTCAATTCTGACATATTTCAAAGATATTGAAGCAAGAGTTATGGCGACTACTCACTATCAGGAAGTAAAAATGTATGCAATTGAGCAGGATGGTGTAGAAAATGCGTCCTGTGAATTTGACGTAAATACACTTAAGCCCACCTATAAGCTTATAACCGGTGTTCCAGGTAAGTCAAACGCTTTTGCAATTGCTAAACGTCTTGGAATCGGAGATGATATTATTGCAGACGCGAAGAAGCTTGTAGGCGAGGAAAACAAGCGTTTCGAGCGTGTTATTGAAAATCTTGAAAAAGCACGTCAGGAGCTTGAGAGTCTTAAGGCTGCTGCTGAAACTGATGCCCGTAACGCA
>CAZGRB010000181.1:0-4634 GCA_964527695.1 uncultured Ruminiclostridium sp. | reverse complement strand
CGAGTATAAAAAATTTTTGGTCAAGCTTTTTATAAAAAGCTTGGTGGGGGTAAGGGGCGGCAGCCCCAAACGCTCGTGAAAGGCTTTCTCTGCTTAAAAGAAGGGATTGCTGATAACCAATGATAAATCATTAATCAAAATAGTATTCCTCAATCTCCCTCTGCACCTTCTTCGGCAGGCTTGCATAGGTCATCCTGTACCCTCTGTCCGCCATGTCGGAAATTACCTCAAAGGGGAGATTTTCGCTGTATCGAATTTCATTCCAGCCTTCTCCCATGATTTTTGCTTCGTTTATCTCGTCATGGAGAAAGCGGATAGTTTCATTATAATCGTTTTTGGCTTTAATTTCAATAGTTTCCGAAAAAATTCCTGCGAAAGGCTTTGAAACAAGGTAAAAAACCTTGCCCTCGGGAGTTTCTTCGATGTGTACGCCTTTAAAGGTGAGGAGATATTCCTCAAGCTTCCTGTAAACTTCCTCTGTTTTCATAGTGTTTTGTCACCCTTTCCGCTTCCTTCAGCTCGATTGCGCCCTCTGCCTTTACAGGGTGGGTCTTTGCCGCCTTTAAAAGAGCCTGATATTCTTCGTCGGCTTTCACCTTGTCGTTCTTATATATTAAATGGTATGCGTACATAAGACGTTTTCTTGACGGATAAAGTGCGGTAGCCTTTATATATTCCGCCTGCTTCTTGTTATAGAGTGCGTCAATTTTTTCAGCATTGCAGTCACCCATTATCTCGTGATAGATAAGCTCACACTTTGCTTCGTTTTTGAAAATCTGTAATGTATCGGGGCTGTCGGCGATACGCTGATAAACCTCACGGCATTCCTCATATCTGCCTTCGTCCTGTAAAACAGAGGCCTTGTAGCAATAGAGATTTGCACAGCCTGTATCGGAAAGATTGCTGTAATCGGCATTTAAAATGGCATTTCTGATATTTTCGGGCAGTTCCTTTGTGCTTTCCGCTTCGGTAAGGATAGCGTTAGCTGACAAAAGCAGGTAATTGTATTTCTTGGATTCGGAGTTGCGGGGAAATTCAATAAAAATCTGATAGCCGTCATTCATTGTTCCGCCTACCTTTGCAGGGAACAGGTTTGCAAGTCCTGTGCCGATACCCATAATTGCAAAGATATTGAGAATAACCTGAGCAACACCGCCTGTAAGCAGACCGATACTGAAAGCGATACCGCCTGTGACAATGTTGAAAAGTCCGCCGCCTAAAAGATACAGGAAAAAGGGACAGCTTTCAGGCTCGCATTCGGGCGGAATCATAAGGCACTGTCCGCCTGTGCCCATAACGGTTGTTTTCTTCCACTGAAGCCTGCCGTCACGCTTTACGAGTGCGATATTACCTATACGGAAGGAAAGGTATTTCCAGCCTGTGGCAAGTCCCATTACAAGATGTCCGCCTTCGTGGATTATGATATGGATAAGCATAAAGAACAGGGCGAGGAAAATAAATCCGCCCATAAGCATAAGCTCAAGTCCCACATTGTCATCTGCGATAAGCTTATCTGCGCTGTCAGCGGAATAAGCACCGAGAATAAGATAGGGTGCAACGGTCAGTATGTAGCAGATAATGGTGAGGATTCTGTCAAGTGTTTTCATTTTTCTTTTCCTTTCTTATGCGTAAAGCATATATTGTAGGAATTGCGGCGAGCAGGGCTATTCCTATAAACGGCAAAACCGCAGAGGTTTCATTAATGCTTTGCACCTTTTCGTTTGTGGGTTTTGCGGAAAAGTAATATTCCGTTAAAAAGCTTTCGGGGGTTGCTTCGGAAAATTCCAGTTCAAAATCTCCGAAATAAAAATCAACAGCATTACCGTAGGAGTTATATGCTTCTGCCGAAATATAAAGCTGTTCAGCCTGAACAGGTGCAGCAGTAAGAGTGTAGCTGACGTATGTCAGGTTATCCTGTATCATCGGTGTTTTCGCTATAACGCCATAATCTGCGCCGATGGTTATATAACCTGCGTCTTTTGCCCCTTCTTTTGCGGCAGAACGGCTGTTGCCCGCCTTGAAAGACAAGGTGAAGGAATTTGCCCACTCGGGAACGGAAACGGTATAGCTTGCAGTTTCGTATTCAGAGGTTGAATCAAAATACAGCACATCTGCTTTTTCAGAGTAAGCAAGGGCATTGCCGTTCCAGTTTTCAGGGTTATGCCAGCTGTCTGTCATTGTACGCTCCTTTCAGGGAAGAAACGGCACAAAGGATACCGCTTATAAGCCAATTGCAGAGAATCGTGTCATTGTCGTTTATCCGACTGTTCAAAGACATAAAGCCGTAATAATCTCCTGCCACGAACATGAGAAAAAGCTGAAGAACAAGGGGAAAGGCGGCGGCAAACACAACTACACAAACAGCTGTACGCCGACCTGTCTTGCCGAAATATGAGAGAATGCTCAGTATGATTAAACCGACTGCCGCAACAGAGTAATATTTACCGTATTCATTCAAATGCCCGTTCAGCAAAAGACTGCCTGCATTCGGAATAAGGTAAAAGATTGAAAAGCATATGGAAGCTATTGATAAAACGTATGGACTTAGTTTTGTCTTTGAGTATACAGCAGATATTACACACAGTACTGCTCCGCAAATACCGAAAAGCAGAAAGAAGCGGTGAATTGAATTAATAATATAAAAATTCACTTCACTATGGCTGCCGGAAAGTGTGTACTCGGTGACCATCTGTACCAGTATGCTGATTATTCCAAATGCCGCTGAAGAAAAAACGGCGAGAAAAACGGGGAATCGCTTTGTCTTTTTTTGTAAAACCAGTATTGCTGACAGAATTACAAAGACGAGACTGAAAGCAATTAAAGAAATCCGGCTTATACTGTAACCGTAGTCGATTGTATACGCTTCATCGGGAAGCGGAGGGATTATGCTGTGGGCAACATAATCGGGATTTATTCCCATATATTTTTTCATTCCGAACAATATACATACTTGTGTGGGAAATAATGCGAGTGCAAAGGCGGCAATGATATAAATACAACAGGAAATAATTGAAAGAATTGATATTGCTCTTGTGATTTTCATAATTCTATCGATTTAGCATAACGGGTAGGATTTTCACCGGTATGCGTTCCTTTTGAGACTGTATTATTCAAGGGTACTCCCTTAGGAATACCCTTGAAGTTTATTCGAAATGCTTAACTATAAATTTATCGACAAAGCCGAGGTTAAACCATTTTCCTTTTAAAGCATATAACGCCATAAGAAGCATAATTACCTTTTCAGCTACGTTGAGGATTGTGTTGAAAAGTCTTACGATGGCGCTTATAATACGGATGTTAAAGTATCCGCTCCAGAGGTTGAAGATATCGTTGACAATGTCGATGGCATTGGGCAGGAAGCCGATAAGCGCAGTGGCAAGCGAGAATAAAAGAACAACAACGAGACCCTTGGCAACGGTTTTCTTGAGCCAGAGATCCTCTTCCTTTATTAAAGCGTAGCCTGTAACGAGAAGAGCGGGAATTAAACCGCCCCAGAGGGTAACGAAGATAGCAATGAAAGCGTAAAGATTTGTGGAAATACCGAGAGTTGTCTTTTTCATGATATGTCCTTTCTTAATTCATTAGTGGTGGAAAAGTCTGATACCTGTAAATGCCATAGCAATGCCATACTTGTTGCAGGTTTCGATAACGTTGTCGTCACGGATAGAGCCGCCGGGCTGTGCAATGAATTCAACGCCGCTCTTGTGCGCTCTTTCGATGTTGTCGCCGAAGGGGAAGAATGCGTCAGAGCCGAGGGAAACGCCCTTCATTGTGTCGAGCCATTCACGCTTTGCTTCACGTGTGAATACCTCGGGCTTGACCTTGAACCACTTCTGCCATTCGCCTTCTGCAAGGACGTCCATGTAGTCGTCTCCGATGTAAAGGTCGATTGTGTTGTCACGGTCAGCACGGCGGATGTCGTCTACGAACTGTAAGCCGAGTACCTGAGGAGACTGACGGAGATACCAGTTGTCAGCCTTCTGACCTGCAAGACGTGTGCAGTGGATTCTGGACTGCTGACCTGCGCCGATACCGATAGCCTGACCGCCGCAAGCATAAGCTACGGAGTTGGACTGTGTGTACTTTAATGTGATAAGAGCAATAGCAAGGTCAATCTTTGCGGATTCGGGGAGAGTTTTGTTGTCTGTTACCATGTTTGCGAAAAGGTTTTCGTCAATAACAAGCTCGTTTCTGCCCTGTTCAAAGGTAATACCGTAAACCTGCTTTCTTTCAATAGGAGCAGGAACATAGCTTTCATCAATCTTGATGATGTTGTATGTACCCTTTCTCTTGGACTTTAAGATTTCAAGAGCTTCAGCTGTGTAGCCGGGTGCAATAACGCCGTCGGAAACCTCTCTCTGGATCATCTTTGCTGTGCAGGCATCACATTCATCGGAAAGAGCGATAAAGTCTCCGTAGGAGGACATTCTGTCTGCGCCTCTTGCGCGTGCGTAAGCGCAGGCGAGGGGTGTGAGTTCGCCTAAATCATCTACCCAGTAGATTTTCTTTAATGTGTCGGAAAGAGAAAGACCAACTGCTGCACCTGCGGGGGAAACGTGCTTGAAGGAGGTAGCCGCAGGGAGACCTGTTGCTTTCTTTAATTCCTTGACAAGCTGCCAGGAGTTGAAGGCGTC
>CAZGRB010000180.1:0-4731 GCA_964527695.1 uncultured Ruminiclostridium sp. | reverse complement strand
ATTGGTTTATTTTTATGGGTTAATTCCATTTACACACTTTATTTTTCGGAACCCACAGAAACGGAAATTGTTTTCTTCACAGAATTCTTTAAGCCAGAAATACGGTGTATTGTTGTTCATCGGTCTGCCGTCCCACTTTACGAACAGGCGGTCATAGTCCTGCCATTTCGTGCCGAGCTTCTCACGTTCCTCGTCCGTTTCCTTCAATCCAGTCTATCATTTTCTGTGTTGCTTCGTTCCATTCGTACAAGACTTATAACTCCCTTCAACAATATAATATCATAATTCAAAGGAGAAATCTTGATGTGTGTTGTGATTTTTACAGTTTGCTTAATTCATCCATCATTGCAGGGCGATTTCTGTATTTTTCACACCATTCGACTGTAATTTGCCCAACAAGCTTTGCTCCGCCCGTTATTTTTTTCATTCTTCGCATTATAGCTACCATATTGGCATAATGTTTTCGATTGCCTGTGATTTTTACCATTTTGTCAAGCTCAATTTTGTATTTGCCAAGAAGCTGTTCGGGGTATTCTTTTTTCAATACATTCTCATATTTATCCAGCATATATAAACCATAGCTTTTCAGCACACACTCCAGAAGTCTGTCATAAAGCTTTTCTTCGTGGTAATACTTCGCAATTTCCGTATGCTGCGGAAGTTCCCTGAATATCTTTTCGCGCAGCTTACACCAATCCTCCTCGTTGTATTGTGCCTTCAATTCTCTGTACAGGTCCATATTGCCTACATTATGTTCAAGCACCAGTGACCATAGCTGTTTTATATATGCGTCCTTATCTCCTATAATAAGATAGATTTCCTTTTTTCTGTTACTGTATTCCGAAACGAGTCCGCAGGAATCCTTATCCGCTTTAAGCCCCTCATCAAGAAGTCTGATTGCATTATCATACTCCTTTTCCCGCAGGCATTTATCAATATACAATTTTCTCACATCGGAATTTCGACAGTATTTTTTCATTTCCTTTTCAATCAACTCATCAGATGAATTGATTTGCGCCAGCATATTCAGATATCTTACCGCCCATTTTCCTACAGCATATTCTCTGCTCCAATCACGTTCAAGCTGTTTGGATTTATCAATCATGCTTCTGAAAAATCCAAGCTTATCCTGTTCAAACTCCTTTTCATTGAAAGCTTCGGTTATAATATGCTCATAATATTCTTCGGCATAATCAGCAACCAAGCCGTCTGTATGGTCAATAAACCACTCAAACATTGTTCGTTTATCATCAGGGGTTACTTTTTCAAGGATTTCAGACCACAAGCTGTAAATATCGTTGCTAATCATTCCGATTTCACCATCGGAATCGTCAATATCCACTGTTCCGACAACAATGAAAATATGATTGATAACATCAAAAGCACTCATATAATTGCCGTTATCGATCATCTGCCGCACATCGTTATCGATAATTTCCTCCAGTTCCATTATATAATCATAGGCATCATGATAATTTATAAAATCATCTCTTCCCGCATATTGACGAGTGATTAAATCAATTTGTCTGAAATAGTTTTGTATATCAACTTTTTCCTCTTTGTTTACTAAATTATAAAACCTCAGACATAATTTTTCATTGTCAGTAAGAATTTCGGCAAGAAATGAGCGAACTGCTTCATCTTTTGCTTCAGCGATAAGCTTTTCTACCTCTGCACGCTTTGTGGTTCGGCTTTGTGTCGTGTAAGCAGGCTTGAAAAAAATGTCTGTTGAGTCTTGTTTGGCACTGTTATTATCACTGCTTTTATCCCACACATAAAGCACAGCCGCCATGTGCTTGCAGTTGTTTCCATCGGAAGCGTAAGGACATGAGCAGTACATATCCTCGATGTTATTCTCCGATAATACTATTTCGACCTCATAATCCTCGCTTCCTGCAACAGCTGCACTAATTATATTGTCGGAAAAATAAAATTCCTCAACAGCACCGTCGCAGTAATATTCATATCCTCTGTCAAGTATGGTTTTTGAAAATAGTTTTTTCCAGTTCATTTTCAAGTATCTCCTGCTGTTTATCAATAAAGGTTTCTATTAAGGATGGTTTTTACGGTATCTCTCAAATCATCGCTGAATTCGCTTAAATCATCATAACAGATAACATCGTCACTTATAAGTCTGAGTAAAATTGAAAGCATATCGGATTTACGGAATTGCACACCGACTCCAGGACTGCGCTTATCTCTGTTTATTCTTTTTTCAAGCTCCCAGAATTTTTCCGAGGAAGCTTTTTCCTTATTAAGCAAAGAAATATATTCTTTGATAAGCCTGTCCATGTAATTTTCCTGCCATTCGGAAAGTTTTTCTCTGAAAAGTCGCCAATCCGTTTTTGATATTTCCAATATTTTTACCTCTTTTCTATATATTTAAGTCACTTTATCATCTCTGCTTTTTTACACTTTCAAATACAACCCATACTCATAACTATCACCTTGATACTCCTCGCTCATTCTGCCAATCAACTGTGTAAATCCGAGCTTTGAATATATGTGTATAGCCGTTTTGTTGTCATCTTCAACGCCGATTGTAAATTCCGAATAGCCTTTTTCTTCAAGTATGGAAATTACTTTGTTCATCAAAAACTGTCCGTATCCTTTACCTTGGAAATCCTTATGAATGCGGAATGCAAAGAGATAAGCACGCTTGTTTTTTACAGCAAACCTTTCATCGTTATGAACATAGGCAGCGTGTATCTCTCCTATAAGTCTATCTTCTTGGAACAAACCGAATATATCAATTTTGCCCTCGGTGATATCTTTTGTATTTTCAGCTATCATTTCATCAGGATTGTTGTAATCAAAAAGTTGGAACAGCAGATTTAATTCGTCTGTGTTTATAATGCTAACGTTCATTATTATCGCTCCACACCTTTTCTACAGCCTTATTCTTAAACAAAGACAAAGCCAGCTTAGGACAATGATGAATGCAACGATAACAATTCATACACATTGCCTTATTGATTACAGGATAACCGCTGATTTCAGTAATTGCACTCTGTGGACAATTCCTTTCACACTTGCCGCAGTTAACACACCTGTCCTTATGAAGATATATCGGAAAGGTTGTAGCCTTGCCCAGCATTTTATTGGGATAATTCAGCGGTGTGTACCACTTTGATTTCGGAATATCAGACTTTGAGTGTGATTTCAGCTTGCTTATAAAAGTGCTGAAATCCTTTTTTATTTTTAACTGCAAATCTCTTTCATTATGAAACCAACAATCCATAAATGGTGTAAGGAGCATTCCGTCTGTTGCGGAGCAGCGATAGCTTGCATAGTGTATAGGTATGATTCTGTGTTTCAGACACTCCTTGGCAAGAATACGCAGACAGTTTTCAGAATACAGACCACAGGTTGTAAAAATAAACGCAGGGATTTTTCTGCTTGGGTTTACTGCTTCAAGGAATTTCATCAACGGCTTTGCAGGCTCGGAGTGATATGTAGGTGTACCGATTATTATTGCTGAATAATTATCGACCGAAAAATCGTCGAGCAAGTTTTCTACCGAATAAATTTCTGTGGGCATTTTATTGGCATAGCTTTTTATCTGCTCGGCAACAGCTTTTGTATTGCCGACACCCGAAAAATATATTATAAGAAAAGGTTTCATACTTTGCCTCACAAGTAATATTCCAACAGCTTCTCATCAATAGGAGCAATCGGCTCTTTATCTTTAATATCTTTATAAAGTGCTAACTTGACTATCTCGTCACGGTCGTTAATCTGCTCATAGATTTCTTCAATGCTCATATTTTCAAGGGTAACTCCATACAAACCGCCATATTCAACGCGCTCCTCGGAAGAAAAATAGTCGGGCATCATAAGAAATTTCATAACGCCGAGGTATTGAAAATCAGCACCCCCAATTCCTAACTCCTCGTAGCATTCACGAACAATGCACTCCCTCGGCGTTTCGCCTTTATCAATACAGCCTCCAAAAATCTCCCACCTGTTACGCCACTTGTTCCAGCCGAGAAGGTAATCTTCACTCACCTTGACAACAGCAAGGCAGTGAGTGAGCTGTTCATATTGTGACAGGGTGCTTTCATCTTCATTTGTTATTGAGATAAAAATATTGCCATCCCAGTCTTTTAAGATGTAGTCAGTCAAGCGAACACCTCCATAAAATCATCTACTCATATATTACCACAAAATTCCGTATATTTCAATAAAAACATTCCTTATCACAAAGGAAAACAGCAGAGATTCAATCCCTGCTGTTTTTGTCGTTATGCCCGATACTGTAAAACTAACTGCTCCATAATTTCGTGTTCGATAATAAACGCTCGTGTTTTCCCCCATTTTGCAATTTCAAGGAAAGTAGTCGGTCTTGGGTTTTTCTCTGCATACTGTTTTCGGAGCAGCTCCCACATCTGCCAAGCCTCTTTATCAATCTGTCGGGGTATTAGATCCCATTTGAGCCTACCTTGCAGAGATGGGATTTCTTCGGGATAGTTCTCCGTCATAAATTTCCGTCACTCTTGTCCCCAACGGCCAACAGGGTTTTCCATAAGTTGCTGTTCTTCGTTGGTTAAGCCGAGGTCAAGCTGTTCGAGATATACGAATATTTCTTCATCCAGCTTGTAAGTCCTGCCGCCCTCAATCCTGATTTCGGGGTAGTAGCGATTATCTTCTTCGCACCAGATTTGTCTGATTTCTTCCATAATTATAATCCGCCTTTCTGCGAAAGGCACCAATCAGAGATGAAAAGCGCTT
>CAZGRB010000179.1:3773-4735 GCA_964527695.1 uncultured Ruminiclostridium sp. | reverse complement strand
AGCACATTGAAAAATAATCCGTTTTGTTCTTTTACTATCAGCGTATAATTATATCCGCCCATAGTTCCGATACTAAAAATATCTGATGATAAAATCTGAACGGTTATTTTTTTATCAGCGGATTTTTCTTCAAAAACAATTCTCGGAGTTGTTATTATAGCAATAAATATGGCGATAACCATAAACGGTAAAATTAATAAAACAATAAGTTTTCGTTTAGTCATGAAATTCCCTTTTTAAATAAACATTGTACCCTTACCCGTGCACTTGAAAATAAGCTCAAGAATCACAATCAGCACAGGCTGGTGCAAAATATAGATTAAAAGTGCGTGTCTGCCGATAAAGGCAAGTCCCGAAAATCTTGTCATATACATACCCTTTGCTGCTCTGCCTGATTTAAACAGAACACCGAGGGATGAACCTGCCATAAATAACAGGAAATGAGGCAGGAGAGGGAAATAGTCAAGGCTTGTAAAGCTTGCTGACGGGAAGCCTAAGGGGAACAACAGCCTTGCACCGTAGAGCGAATCGGGCAGGTCAATCCTGAACAGCCAGTTGAAGCCTATATACCCGTTGGGTACATTTATTGTAAGTATATACAGCAGTCCGAAAACTATCATTCCTATAATCCACGGGATACGGCTTGTATATTTACCGATAAAGCCGTAAATCATCATTGAAATTCCCAGGAAATGGAGCACTCCGAAATAAATGGGAGCGTAAGGGGTGATAAATGCAGTGGCAAAGGTAAAGCACATGCCTACAAAGAAACAGATAACACCACGTTTGAAATTATTCTTTGAATAGTTTGCAGCAATACCCGAAACGAAAATAAATGTTCCTGCAATAAGCGGCTGCCACCAGTCGTTTAAAATTGTGTCAACAAGCGCACCCATATTTACTCCGTAAAAGTAAACAAGGTCAAAATAAAGATGATAAATTACCATGGAAATAACTGCAAG
>CAZGRB010000179.1:0-3763 GCA_964527695.1 uncultured Ruminiclostridium sp. | reverse complement strand
GTTTCATCAACAATTCCTACTCTTTTCATAATATCTCCTTTTTTACCACTGGTATTTTCCTGCCGCATAGCCTGTTGAAAAGGCAATCTGAAGGTTAAATCCGCCTGTAAACCCTGTAACATCAATGATTTCGCCTGCAAAATGCAGTCCGTTTATCAGTTTTGATTCCATAGTCTTAGGGTTGATTTCCTTTACGGAAATACCACCGTCGGTGATTATTGCCTCGGAAATCGGACGGTAGCCTGTGGGAGTGAGAGAAAATGCCTTTACAGTGCGTACAAGGTTAAGGCGTTCCTCACGTGTTACGCTGTTACACTGCTTTTCGGGGTCAATTCCGCATTTTTTCAGCAACGGTGCAATTATTTTTTCGGGAAGAAGCTTTCTCAGTGCGTTGCCAAGCTGCATATTCTTTCTTTCAAGAAAATCTCTCTGCACACGGCTGTCAAGCTGTTCCTCGGTCAATGCAGGCTTTAAGTCTATATATAAGGTATATTTTCCGTCCTCTATATCGTCCATGCGTGAGCTTGCGCTCAGGACAAGAGGCCCCGAAACGCCGAAATGAGTGAACAGCATTTCACCAAGTTCGCTGAAAACTGTCTTGTTTTTTATATTGTCACGGACGGACAGAACTGAATTTTTAAGGCTGAGCCCCATCATTTCTGCGCAGTTTTCCTCTGTTTCTATGGGGACAAGGGAAGGCTTCAGAGGCGTAATTGTATGCCCCAGGTTTTCAGCCATTCTGTAACCGTCTCCCGTTGAACCCGTTACGGGGTAGGACATTCCGCCAGTGGCAAGAATTACCTTGGGCGCAGTATAACTGCCCTTATCTGTTCTAACACCTGTTGCAAAGCCGTCATCAGCTGTTATTTCGAGAGCCCTTGCTCTTATCATTGTCACACCTTCGTGCTTCATTCTGAAAAACAGGGCGTCAACTATATCGTAAGCCTTATCCGAGACAGGAAAAACACGGCCTCCACGTTCAGTTTTCAGCTTTACGCCTTCGTTTTCAAAAAAGTCCATTACATCGGCAGGTGACAGCATTGACAAAGCGCTGTAAAGGAAACGGGGATTACGGGGAACATTCTTCATCACTGTATCTGCGTCGCAGTTATTTGTTACGTTACAGCGTCCCTTTCCCGTTATGGCAAGCTTTCTGCCTACCTTTTCATTCGGTTCGATTACAGCTGTTCTGTATCCTTCGGAGGCAGAAGTTATTGCCGCAAACATTCCTGCTGCACCTGCCCCGATTACTATGCAATCAAAATTTGTTTCCATTTATTTTACCTTTCTTCAGGTTATAAGCTATATGTTTCATTATATCATTCTCTGCTGTAAAAATCAAGAGCAGTAAAAAACGGTAAAATTTTGCAGGATTTTAAAAAATCTCTTGCATTTTCTATTGTAATGTAGTATAATAAATCATAGTAAAATGAAAAAACCAGGAGGATTAAGAAGATGCAGAATAATCTTCTTGCGGATATTGAAAGCCGTATTCCCGAATTTTCCAAGAGCCAGCGTTATCTGGCGGATTTTATTATAAACCATTATGAAAAGGCGTCATTTATGACCGCCGCAAAGCTGGGTGCGGCGGTAAATGTCAGCGAAAGTACAGTTGTACGCTTTGCAATAGAAATGGGCTTCGAGGGTTATCCCGAAATGCAGAAGGCGCTTCAGAATTACAGCAAGAACCGCCTTACAACCCTTCAGAGACTGGATATTGCCAGCGACCGTCTTGCAGGTGAGCATCTTATCAAGAACGTTCTGACTCAGGATATGGACCGTATCCGTACAACCCTTGAAAATGTCTCCGAGGAAAGCTTCAACCGTGCTGTTGATAAGATTGTTGCGGCGGAAAAAATCTATATTTTCGGAGCAATGAGCAGTGACATTCTCTCCCGCTTCCTGCATAACTACTTAAGCCTTGCATTTGAAAATGTAATTTACGTTTCTCCCATAAATTCAAGCGGAATCCTGAAAAATCTGCTTCGTATCGGGAAAAATGACGTTATGATTTCCCTTTCTTTCCCACGCTATTCAAAAAATACAATTACAGCTACCGCCTACGCCAAAAAGCAGGGTGCGGATATTATTGCCATTACTGACAGTATGACCTCGCCTCTTGCGGAATATGCAGATGAGCTTTTACTTGCAAAGAGCGACATGGTAAGCTTTGCAGACAGCCTTGTAGCACCGCTCAGCCTTATTAATGCGCTTCTTGTGGCGGTTGGTATGCGCTGCCGCCCTCAGCTTGATACAACGCTGGTTGCCCTTGAAAACCTCTGGGCAGAGAATGAGGCGTTCAAAAAAGATGATGAATAATTGCATTGCGATTTCTTTGCAAATAAAAACCTGAAAAGCTTAGCTTTTCAGGTTTTATTATTCGCAGACTTATGAGGCGGATTTGCCTTAACGGTAATTACCGCCTTTGTGAGGGCGGAAATTATCTCGGAGCGATGCTCGGCGGCAAGCCTGTTCACCTCGTCCGCATCGCTTTTCCGCTTAACCTTTACGATAATGGGCGGATAACGTCTCATCACCTCAAGACTCACCGCCGCGGCGCATTTTTCGCAGGTGCAGCAGTGAAAACGCTCCATTACCGTGCCCAACTGCTCATTCAGAAGGAGAAAGCCTACATTTATAAGCTGAGTTCCCGGGGTTGTCTTTGTGAATATTACGGGAATGTCCTCTGTCTCGGGAATACGCAGCAGGGGATTTGTTGCCTCTGTCTGCTCTGCGCCTATGAGATTAAGGATTTTATCTGTTTTGGCGCTTCTCATTCTTCATCAGGCCTCCGTTGTTTTCTGGGGCGGCCTCTGCCTAGTTTCTTTTCGGTAGTCTTAGGCTTTTCAATGCCTAAAATTTCGTATGTAAGATTCATATATTCTCTTGCTGCTTTGGAACGGGGAGCGTATTCATAAATGGTTTTTGCGTGGGCAGGAGCTTCCGCAAGAATTACGCTGCCCGAAATTTTCTGCTCGAAAACATCTGTATCAAGCTGTTCGGCAATGATATTTGCCAGCTCCTCAACTTCTTTTGTAAGGATAAGACGGGGATTGTACTTATTCAGGAGGATTCCACGGATTTCAAGGGATTTGTTGTAATACTTCTTTACGGCAAAAATGGTTTCCTTAAGCTGGGCAATACCCTGAAGAGACAGAATTTCCGCAATCATGGGTATAATCAGATAATTAGCCGCGTTATAGGCATTGATAGTCAGGATTGACAGGGCAGGGGGAGTGTCGATAATGACATAATCGTAGCTTCCTGCGATTGTTGCAAGGTGCTCCTTTAAGATATATTCTCTTCCCACAGAAGTAAGCTCAAGCTCAACGCCTGAAAGCAGTATATTTGCAGGGATTACATCACAGCAGCTGCAGTGGCGCACAGTATCATATATATCCGTATTACCCTTAAAAACATCATATATTGTATAGCCGTCGTCTGCGTCAGCACCGAGGCTGAAGCTGAAATTTCCCTGAGGGTCAAGGTCTATGGCAAGCACCTTTTTTCCAAGTGCCGCAAGACAGCCGCAGAGTGAAGCACAGGTGGTTGTCTTGCCGACACCGCCCTTCTGATTTGTAACAGCAATTACTTTCGCCATTTTTTCCTCCGTTTATTTTGTTTTTTTCTAAAAGGCACCGCCGCACATATTTATGTGCGGCGGATTGATGTTTCTGGAACTATGATTAAAGTGTGTGCGCACCCTGTGTTGTTTCTTCGTCGGAAGGATCGTAGATATGGTAGTTAGCCTTACCGTTCTTCT
>CAZGRB010000178.1:0-4783 GCA_964527695.1 uncultured Ruminiclostridium sp. | reverse complement strand
CCCGTAACGCACGTATGATGGCTGAGGAGCTTGAAAAGAAACAGACAGACTTTGAAAAACAGAAGGAATTCGAGTTCAACAAGGCAAGAACTCAGGCAATGAGTATTGTTGAACAGACTAGATTCGGCGCTGAAAAGCTTATGAGCGAGCTTGAAGAAATGAAGAAGGAAAAGGAGAAGGATGACTTCTCTGATAAGGTAAAATCTTCACGTTCAAAAACAAATTCTGCACTTGATAAAATGTATGACAAGGCAAATCCTGTTATTGAAAAAAAGAGCAAGTACGTTCTTCCGAGAGAACTCCGTGTCGGTGATACCGTCAGATTTCTTGATATGGGTAACAAGGGCACTGTTATTTCCTTGCCTGACGCAAGCGGAAACTGTGTTGTCCAGATTGGGATGATGAAAACAAAAACCAATGTTGAAAATCTCGAATTATGTACAGAAAATGCAGCTCTGCAGAAAAAACAATCAGGCAGAAATGTAAAAAAATCTCTGCAATCCAATATGACCCGTAAATCAAGTCTTGAGGTTGATATCAGAGGCATGATGACCGATGAGGGCGTTATGGAAGTTGACAGATTTATAGATAACTGTATTCTCGGCGGCATAGAAACAATTACAATTATCCATGGAAAGGGAACAGGTGCTTTGCGTGCTGCTGTCCATGATTTCCTGAAGCGTCACAAAAATGTTAAAAACTATCGTCTCGGCACATATGGTGAAGGCGAAGCAGGTGTAACCGTCGTTGAGTTAAAATAACAATTAAGCGTCTCATAAAGAGGCGCTTTTTGTTTTATTTGCTGTTCTGTTTTTATAAAAATCATCTTGACAAATCTTAAAATATTGTGTATAATTTGTGTGTTATAGGTGAAAAATGAAAAAACGGAGGAAATATTATGAATCTTAATTCATTTAAAACACGATTTGCCATTTTATTTGCTGTGTTATTTGTAATGGGCACAATTTTTACTGTAACAGGATTGATTGATAACAACGCTGCTGAAAATGCGGATATGGATTTCAATTATATGAATGAATATGAATTTAAGGACGGTATGTTTGTAAAAGGCAGGGTTTATGAAATATATGGCGAATTTGCAGTAGAAGAAACCTATCAGAAAACCTTCGGAATTACAACAAGTACAAGAGTTTCTTCTCATTATTATGTTGTTCCCATGGTAGGCACATTTGAAGGTGATAAACCGATGTACATTGCTTTGGAAATAAGCCATGTCGGTATGGTTGAAGAAGCAGAAAAGCTTATGGACCAGACGTGGAATTATTATGATTACGGTATTGAGCCTACAATGTGGAATGAATTTGATATCAAAGGTAAGGTCAGCGAACTCGACGGTGAACTTCTTGATTATATGTATGAGTGGTTTATGTACGGCGATGACGGTGCTACACGTGCAGAATATGAAGAATTTATATGCCCTTACGTAATCACTTATCGTAACACAAGCAGTTCAGGAGTTGTTTTTACCGTTGTACTTGCTGCAATCGGTGCTATCGGCCTTACAATAATGATTATGCTTCATATAAAAGGCAACAGCACCCCTACAAATACATATAATCAGTATTCTTATGCAAATAATAACAGCAATGTTCCGCCTTATTCGCCTGACGCTGTAAAGGACATGACTGACAGAGGCTTCCCACCTCCTCAGACTGCAGGTCAGAACAGCTATAATCAGACAAATTCTTACAGCAACAGCGGAAACAGCACAATGCAGACAGTTGAGACTCCCGATGTCGGTTATGCGTCAATGCCCTCAGTGGGTGGAAAAACAGAATCAGTTACTACATCTGAAATCAATAAATCCGAAGAAACAGACGAAAAAGACTGGTGGAGTAACTGATTGATTTCATACATATTCTAATATTCAAGCAGCTATGTTTTACATAGCTGTTTTTTTGTTCTATTCTTGTCCTTTTTTACATAGATTTAACCAGTAGATTAAAAGGAATGAAAAACATGAAGACTGAAAACAGATTTTATGAAGCGGCATCAATGTTGATTCCGTTAGAAAATTTATTATGTTCCGTTCCCGCTGTTATTGCTGAAACTGCAATGGAAATACGTGTCAGGGCGGGTAGACCCGTTGTAATTGAGACAGCAGGCGGAAAATATATATGCGGTTCTCGCAGTGTAGGCGTTGACGAAATATACGCTATTATAAAAAATTTCTGCGATTATTCCATTCATAGCTGTCAGAGGGAACTATCTGAGGGGTGGATAACGCTTAAAGGCGGTCACAGAGCCGGTTTTTCCGGTACAGCGCATAACGCTGAAGGAAAAATATCAACCATTAAAGATATTTCTTCATTGAACATACGTATTGCAAGAGAACATACAGGTATTTCAGATGAATTGTTCAGGAGGACGGCTCTGAATGAAAATTTCAAAGGGCTGATAATCGTCGGACCGCCATTATGCGGAAAAACCACATTTCTTCGTGATTATTGCAGAAACAGCGGCAATAATTTCAAAACTGCTCTTATTGATGAAAGAAGTGAAATAGCAGCAGTATACAAAGGAATTCCTCAGAATGATATCGGAATGAACACAGATATTCTCAATAACTACACAAAAAGCAGCGGTATTGAACAAGCGATACGTGTTTTATCGCCGGAAATGCTTATCTGTGATGAGATAGGAAGCGAAATCAACGATTTTATAAATCTTACAAGCAGCGGTGTCAGGTTTGTATTCACCGTTCATTGCGGAAATCTGAACGAAGCTGAAAACAACAGAATAATTACATCTCTTATAAGCAGAGATGCAGTTAATTATATTCTCTTTCTCGAAAAAGGGAAGAATACAGGAAAAATGAAAGGGTTATGGTTTCTGGAAAATGGAAAAGGCATTAATAGCTGTAATAATGACAACAATCTGCTTTGCAATAGGAATGATGTTTTCTGCAGGGCTTAAAATGAGGGTTCATGAATTAAAAAAAATAGTATTGATGTTTGATGAAATGTCTGTTCTGATTCGTTTCCGTGCTGTAAGAACAAGAGAAATGATTGAGGAGATTTCAAAACATGACAGTCTGAATAATTTTATTTTTCTGAATATTCTTGTTGATCGCCTTGAATTTGAAGATGATGTCAACTCTGTATGGAAAACAGCGGCTTCACGCACTGCTTTTCTGAGTGAAGGCGACAAGGCGATTTTAATGGGGGTTGGTGACCGGATAGGAAGCACTGATATCGATGGCCAGTTGTCAATGCTTGAACTCAGTAAATCTCTTGCTGAACAAAATTTGAAGAACGCAGAAGCAGATTACAGAACCAAAGGTAAAATGCTTCGAACTGTATGGTGTTTGTGCGGTATAGCGGCAGGAATAATGGCGATATGATTAAAAGGGGAATGTGTTATGGAAGTAGAGCTGATATTTAAAATTGCCGGTATAGGAATAATCGTTGCGGTAATTAATATTTTGCTGCAGCGTTCTGGAAGAGATGAGCAGGCAATGATGACTACAATTGCTGGACTTGTTGTTGTTATGATGATGCTTATAAAAGAAATTGCAACTTTATTTGAAACAATACGGGAAGTATTCAATATCTGATATGAACATTTTTGCTATCGTCGGTATAGGAATAGCAGCTGCTGCGGTTTCAGTTATTCTGCGTCAGTACAATAAAGAATATGGTTTGTATATCGCTATTGCTGTTTCTGTCATTATTTTGATATATGTACTCGGCTGCATGGAGCCTGTTTTTTCTTTTTTGGACAGCCTTGCTGAAATATCCGGCACAAACAGTGAATATATCGGCATACTGGTAAAAGCTCTTGCGGTATCATATATTACGCAACTTGCTTCAGATTGCTGCAGGGATTGCGGGGAAACAGCAATTGCTTCAAGGATTGATTTTGCAGGTAAAATAGCACTTCTGCTTATTTCAATCCCGTTGTTTGAAGCAATACTTGGAATAATAAAAGGATTGATAAACTGATGTGGATTAAAATTATATCTGTTATTTGTTCTCTGATATTTTTGAATTGCTTTGCCGGCATAAACAGCTATGCTGAGGCTATAAATTACGGAATGGATGAACTGTTTTCATCTGTCCCTGATGACGCAATGGATTACATTGAAGAAAACAATATAGAACCGGATGGCACCGGAATTTCCGAAATTACTATAAATGATGTCTTCAAGAATATAATTGATGAAATTTCAACATCAGTAAAAAAACCTTTAGCAATGTTCACGGCTCTGATAGCAGTGACAATTCTTACCTCTGTACTGAGAAATCTTATTGTACGTGAAACGACATCTACGAGCCATACTTTTTCACTTGTTTCATCTCTTACTTCTGCAATAATTGTTTCTACACATCTGAGCAATGCTATCATGGATATAAACATTGCGATAAGCTCAGCTTCGGATTTTTCTCTTACATACATCCCCGTTATTGCAGGAATCATCGCTGTCGGCGGTCATACGTCAACAGCAGCTGCCTATACATCTGTAATGATAATAGGGATTCAGGTTCTGACCCAGATTACAGTAAATATTTTATTTCCTGTTACAAGCTGTCTGATTGGAATATCAGCAGCAGGAGGCCTTAACAAGGATTTAAAAATAGACAAACTTGGTGATGGGATTAAAAAATCAATCGTATGGTGTCTTGGATTCATAATGACAATTTTTATCGGCTTTCTGACATTGCAGAGCGGAATAACTGCATCGGCAGATTCGTTATCACTGAGGGCGGCAAGGTTCGCTGTATCAACGGGAGTACCCTTTGTCGGCGGTGCAGTTTCCGAT
>CAZGRB010000177.1:0-4793 GCA_964527695.1 uncultured Ruminiclostridium sp. | reverse complement strand
GGAGCCACCCGCACAGCGGGTGGTTGTCGTTACACAAAGCAAACCCGAAGAAGATAAAATCTTCTTCGGGTTCTTTTATTAACCGTTTTGACAAACCGAAACCTGTCAGATACTATTAAACTGCCCTATCAGATACCAGTTCCCGTTTATTTTTTTCCGAGCCGTTCCATTGTACCATTCTTCAATGGCTTTTATTTTGCTTTTAACATTATCCGAATATATAAGTCCCAGTATTTTCGTTTCGTCATTCCAGAATACTACGCTATTGTTTTCTATCCAGACATATCTGAAATCCTCCGCCGCAACCGATATGCTCTGCGTTAAGTTTTCGTCTGTAATATCGCTTAACAGGACAGTTTTCCTGCATCCGTCAGCGGCCGCATAGTTTTGCAGTGCGTATGCACTATTTCTTCATAATCTGATAATCTTTCCTCGTAATAATCAGCTAATGTATCCGCATAAGTTTCTCCGCACGAACATAGCAACATACAAAGCAAACACTGCAAAATAATCAATAATAATTTCTTCATTTTCACCTCAGCGAACTTTTTTCAAATCAATCGCCTTTGATAAGCAGACACACGCAGGTTGCACCGATACCCTCGCCCTTAAGTCCGAGACCTTCCTCGGTGGTTGCCTTTACGCTTATGCGGTCAACGTCAGCCTTGCACACCTCTGCAATCCTCTCACGCATAAGCGGAATGTATTTTGCAAGCTTCGGCTTTTCCGCCGAAATCGTAGCGTCAAGATTTGAAAGGCGGTAGCCCTTTCCCTCTATAAGCGCCACAACCTTTTTAAGAAGCACCATGCTGTCAATATCCTTGAAGCTCATATCGTTGTCGGGGAAATGCTTTCCGATGTCCCCGAGGGCAAGCGCACCCAGCATTGAATCCATTATAGCGTGAACCAGCACATCTGCGTCGGAATGCCCCAGAAGCCCCATTTCATACGGGATTTCCACTCCGCCCAGTATCAGCTTTCTTTCAGGCACAAGCCTGTGCACATCGTAGCCGTGACCTATTCTCAGCATACTAAAATTCCTCTTTCTTTGCAATAATCTCCGCCCTTGCTATATCCTCAGGGGTGGTTATTTTTATATTATCGTAGCTTCCCGTAACGATTCTGACTTTTATTCCCATAACCTCTGCAAGCTGTGAATCATCGGTAAAATCGCCGCCCTGTACCAACATTTTTCTGTAAAGCTCCGTTCTGAAGCCCTGAGGAGTCTGTGCGCCGTAAAGGGTGCTTCTGTCAGGGGTTGAAGCTATAAAACCGTCCTTTACGCATTTTATTGTATCCGTAACAGGCATTGCGGCAATTGCTCCGCCGTTTTCCTGTGCCGCTTCTGCAACGGCAGATACAAGTGCCGTCGAAGCAAAGGGTCTTGCGCCGTCGTGTATAAGGATAACATCCGTTTCGCCTGCGTGGCGGAATGCCGCTTCGGCAGATTTTGCACGGGTATCTCCCCCTGCACACACCGCTTTAAGCTTTGTTATTCCTGCCTTTTCACAGAGAGCAGTTATTTCGCCGCAAAGCTCAGCCTTTGCCGCAATAATAATCTCGGCAACCTCGGGTGTGTTCTGAAAATTCAGCGCACTTCTGACAATTACGGGGACACCGTTTACGGACAGAAGCTGCTTGTCCGTTCCCTGCATACGGGCAGAAGCACCTGCCGCAAGAATTATCGCCGTACAGTTCATTTCTGTTCCTCCCCGGGCTGAATTCCGTTTCTTCCGCTGAGGTCGGTAATAAGCCCCACAATCTTACGGACGTGTCCGTCCTGCTCGTTTACGCTTACAACCGTATGCCTTACGGGACACCAGCTTCCGTCTCTTTTCTTTATAAGATAATCATAGCTCATAGTCTTTTCGGGCATGAAAAGCAGGTGGTCATAATCCAAGAATCTCTCGGTGAAGCCTTTGAAATAATCAGGGTGAATAAGACCTGCATAGCCCGAACGGTGAACGGAAAACAAACCGTTCATAGGCAGGTCGAACATTTCATTCCAGCGGTCTTTGCTCAGGATTGTAAAGCTGTCCTGTGTAGTGTCCATTTCGTAAATTATATCCGTTACTGCCCTGACCGCAAAATCATACATAAGATACTTTTCCCTTATGGTGGTTTCAAGCTCATCACGCTTCTGTATATCGCTTATAGAGCCTGCCGTACAGACAGTTCCGTCAGTTTCGGCAGAACGCACCTCAACGCACACGGGAATATAACTGCCGTCACCACAGCTTAGTCTGAAATTTATGGAAATACATCTGCCGGGGGCAGCAGAAACTACCTGCATTGCTGAAGCAAAACCGTCCTTGTCATCAGGGTGTATGTACTCTTCAAGAGCAGCTCCGTTTTCAAGCTCAATGCCTTTGTAACGTTCTTTCCATACAGCAGGAATAATAAAGCTGTCGCCTTTCTTCTCACGAAGCCAGATGATTTCGCCCGTACAGAGCGAAGCGGTTTCAAAAAGCTCCTGCTTCACCGCCCTGCCCTCAGACACCATGCGCTCTCCTGCAAGATAATCCATTGTCCCGCCGATGAATCGGGAAGGACTTTTGCCTGAAGAAAGACGTATAATCTCCTTTTCTTCCTCGCCGAATGTATCCAGAAGCTTGTCAGCCGCATTTTCAATGGGATTTATACGGTTCATTACAATTACCGCTGCCGCCGCAAGCGCTGCAACAGCAAATACTACCGCAACGATTCCTGCAATCACCAGAGCGTCATAATATGCTCTTGAACCAAGGTATATCATGTAAATTCCCGCAGCTGCAAGAGGCAGTGTGCCGAACACAAGAAATACAGTAAGAATCATTTTTTTGAGACGGCTGAAATATCCCATAAAATCCTCCGAAGATAAATTTATTACTATAATTATATATGCAAAGCGCTGAAATGTCAACATAAAAAAAGAGGGGCAGTATTTACTCATAAACGTAAATACTGCCCCTGAAATATTACTGTCCTTCGTCAATTCTTCTGGTCAGTTCCTTTATCTGCTCCTCCACAACAGGCAGGCGGATTGCAAAATTATTATGCTCCGCCACACGCTTTTCAAGCTGTTCAATACGATAAGCGGTGAGCTTTGAGCTGACAATTATACCTCCCAGAGAGCCGCCGAGAGTTCCTATAAGGCTGATGACCGCAACAATCACAGAGCTGTCCATTTTACACCTCCGTTACTGTTTCATTAACCTGCTGAAGTGTCAGCGGCTCATAAGTAAGCCCTACCGCCGCATTGTATTCCGCCTCGGAAGCAAAGGGAAAATATGCTGTGAAGCAAAGATTTGAAGCGTGATAGAAGTTTGCGGCTGAGGTTGACGCCTTGCCGGGCATCATTACCTTTCCTTTCACGTAACCGTAAGGGAAATTATCCGTAGGCGAGTGTATTGACTCCCATTTGAAATATATTCCGAATACACCGTTGTAATAATAGCCGACAGGGCTGGTATAGCTTAACGCACCGCATACAAGATAAGCGCTGACTCTGTTCGGATAATTAGCATCATACGTCGCGTCAATATATACACTTGTATTTGTCGGAGCGGCGGCTGCCGAACCTGCAAGACTGATACTCAGGGATGTTCCGTAGAGGATATCCGAGCCGATTGTGTAGTTGTCAGGTGTTACACTGTCAAAAACATAGCCCTGACATACGATTTTACTTGCAGGACCTGAATATCCGATTTTGTTTCCCCTTATATAATCCACTTCCGTATACTCACGAAGAAGATATGAGGCATCCGCTTCCTGAATTAATATTCCGTTTTCGATAGTCACCCCGATTGATTCAAGCTTTCCCTCGTCATTCAGAATAATTGTATCGTTGTCGATATTGGCATTAATTGTTTTCTTGTCATCAGCTTCGACAAATGCGATTCCGCTGCCTGCTTCGTACGAACCGCCTGTTGACATAAGCCTGCCCTCGTCGTCAAACTTGATAGTCTTGTCGTCAACGCTGACCGCTACCCGCCTTCCGCCTGTGGCGTTTTCCTTGAGTTCATATTCATCAGCAGTTGCTTCATCGTTGTCAACAAATTCAAGTCCATCACCCAATCGGAGCTGAACATAGCCTGTCTTGCTGTAAGTCGTATCACCGTCGCTGTTCAGCTTTTCCTCCAGAACAGGTACAAATCCGTCGCCCAGAAAAAAGCCGCCCTTCTGATTCTTAGTGGCTGTTCTCAGGGTCACGAATACATCAGATCCTCTGTAAATACCCAGCGTTCTGTTGTTTGTGGTGTCGCTGTCGGGAACATCGGGACTGACATTTAGGCGGACGCCGCCCAGATTCGCCTGACTTGCAGTGTTGAGTTTAAATGCATTGTCAGCGGTAAGGGTAAGACCTTCACCTGCGTAATAGTTGCCGCCTGTACTGCCCTGTTTCTTCTCCGACTGGGATACAACCTTTACGGGATAAACCTTGTCGGTTGTACCTACTGCTTCGGCTTCGTCGGAGCTTTCGTCTCCCTCATTATCAGGGAAACCGTCGGAAAGCTGTGCACTTGCACAGATAACGGTATGATAATTCCTGTAACGCCATTCCTGCTTTGTAACAAGGCCCACAACGCTGCTTCTCTGGTCAACATCCCCCTCAGAGCAGCGCAGTACATCACCCACATCAAGGGCAGGATCGCCGTAAAGCTCAGCAGTAATTCCTCTCTGCATGAAACCGTCCATAAAGCTCAGCCATGCACAGTTTATTTCATCGCATTCACTTTCGTCAAGGCTTTCCATAAGTGGATTCTTTTCAAGATAATATATCGCTCTTGCCGCCTGAGGGTCGTCACGGATTA
>CAZGRB010000176.1:3187-4856 GCA_964527695.1 uncultured Ruminiclostridium sp. | reverse complement strand
CCGGAGTTGAAGTCAAGGTTGACGGCTCAACAGTTACAGTAAAGGGACCCAAGGGTACACTCACCAAGGAGTTTAAGCCCGCTATGAAGATCACAGTTGACGGCGCTGTTGTTACAGTAGAACGCCCCAACGACGAAGCAGCTAACCGCTCGCTCCACGGTCTCACAAGAACACTCATCAACAATATGATTATCGGTGTTACTGAAGGCTATCAGAAGGTTCTCGAAATCAACGGTGTTGGTTACAGATGCCAGAAGCAGGGTAAGGATGTTAACTTAAACGTTGGCTTCTCTCATCCTACAATCGTTTCCGATACAGAGGACTGCACTCTCGAAGTTCCTCAGCCCAACCAGATTATCGTTAAGGGTATCGACAAGCAGAAGGTCGGACAGTATGCGGCTGAAATCAGAAGCATCCGTCCCCCCGAGCCTTATAAGGGCAAGGGCATCAAGTATGCTGATGAAGTAATCCGCCGCAAGGAAGGTAAAGCCGGCAAGGGTAAGAAGTAAAACATAAGGAGTGATAAGTAATGATTAAAACAATCGACAGCAATAAGAATAGAATCAAGCGTCACCAGAGAATCCGTAATAAGATTTCCGGTACTGCTTCTTGTCCTCGCCTTAATGTTTTCCGTTCCGCTAAGAACATCTACGCACA
This sequence comes from uncultured Ruminiclostridium sp., assembly GCA_964527695.1. Classification (GTDB taxonomy): domain Bacteria; phylum Bacillota; class Clostridia; order Oscillospirales; family Ruminococcaceae; genus Ruminiclostridium_E. The sequence continues at coordinate 4,199 of CAZGRB010000176.1, read as the reverse complement.
GCTCATCGATGACGTAGCAGGCAAGACACTTTGCTCCGCTTCTACAAACGAAAAGGGCTTTACAGAGTACGGCGGTAACTGCGAAGCAGCCAAGAAGGTTGGACTCGCACTTGCAGAAAAGGCAAAGGCACAGGGCATTACAGACGTAGTATTCGACCGTTCCGGTTACGTTTACCACGGTAGAGTAGCAGCTCTTGCTGAGGGTGCGCGTGAAGGCGGACTCAATTTCTAATCATAATAGGAGGATAAAGCTTTGGCACTTTTAGATGCATCAAAATATGAACTTGCTGAAAAAGTTGTTGCTATTAACCGTGTATCCAAGACCGTTAAGGGCGGACGTATTATGAAGTTCTCCGCACTTGTAGTTGTTGGTGACGGCAACGGCGTAGTAGGCTTCGGCCTCGGCAAGTCCAACGAAGTTCCGGACGCTATCCGTAAGGGTATCGACGACGCAAAGAAGAACCTCGTTAAGATTTCGTTAAAGGGTACAACAATTCCCCACGAAGTAGTTGGTAAGTTCGGCGCAGGCGCAGTTCTCATGAAGCCCGCTCCCGAAGGTACCGGTGTTATCGCAGGCGGTCCTGTTCGTTCCGTAGTTGAAATGGCTGGTATCAAGAACATTCGTACCAAGTCCCTTCGTTCCAACAACCCCTGCAACGTAGTTCGTGCTACAATCGCCGGTTTAGCTTCTCTCAGAGATGCTGAACAGGTAGCAGCACTCAGAGGTAAGACTGTTAAGGAAATTTTAGGCTAAGAGAAAGGATTGGTTTGTCTTATGGCACTCAAAATCAAGTTAGTAAAGTCTCTCATCGCCCGCAAGGACAGTCACATTGCTACTGCTCACTCTTTAGGTCTCAAGAAGATTGACGACGTGACAGTACAGCCTGATAATGCGGCTACAAGAGGCAAAATCAAGGAAATTCACTATTTAGTTGAAGTTACCGAAGAATAAATCTCACTCATAGGAGGTGTAAACAATGAAGCTTCACGAATTATCTCCTGCAATCGGCGC
>CAZGRB010000176.1:0-3087 GCA_964527695.1 uncultured Ruminiclostridium sp. | reverse complement strand
AAGGCTGCAAAGTTCACTGCAGCAGCTGCTGAAAAAATTGAAAAAGCAGGTGGAAAGGCAGAGGTGATCTAATGTTTGAAGTTTTTCGAAATGCGTGGAAAGTCGCAGAGTTAAGAAGAAAGATTTTATACACATTACTCATCATTGTCATCTTCCGTCTCGGTTCGGCAATCTTTGTGCCCTTCCTCGACAGCGCTATCATTTCTGAGATGCTCGGCGACGGAACACTGCTCACCTACCTCGATACAATGACAGGTGGTGCGCTGAGTCAGGGTACATTGTTCGCAATGTCGATCACCCCGTATATCAACGCTTCAATCATTATCCAGCTTCTCACAGTAGCTATTCCTGCTCTCGAACGTCTCAGCAAAGAAGGCGACGAAGGCAGAAAGAAGCTCAACAAAATTACCAAATTTACAACACTCGGTCTCGCATTATTCCAGGCAACAGCGTTCTATTTCGCTTTAAGAGGCTACGGCGCAGTTGCTTACAGAGACGGCTTTGAAGGTGTGCTTTCTGCTATCGCTATCATCGCCTGCTTCGTTGCCGGTGCCTGCTTAATCGTATGGCTCGGTGACCAGATCAATGAAAAGGGTATCGGTAACGGTATCTCCATGATCCTTTTCGCAGGTATCGTAGCAAGAGGTCCGTCCGAAGTATACGACCTCATTCTTACAATGAAGGACAATATGAAGAACGCTATTCTCGTTCCTGTAATTCTCCTTATCTTTGTACTGATGATTGCGCTCGTAGTACTTATGACAAATGCAGAAAGAAGAATTCCCGTTCAGTACGCAAAGAGAGTTGTAGGCAGAAAGATGTATGGCGGCCAGTCCACACATATCCCGATTAAGGTTGCTATGGCAGGCGTTATGCCCATCATCTTTGCAATGTCTGTTATGAGCTTACCCCAGACAATCTGCTATTTCTTCGGAATTACAGGTGACGGCACAAGCGGTCACGATTTCTGGGAAGGTTTTGTAAGACTCTTCAGCCAGGGCAGCTGGTTATATGCTATTCTGTACTTCGGTCTCATTATTGCATTCAACTATTTCTATATTGCAATCCAGTATAACCCCGTTGAAATTGCCAATAATCTCAAGAAGAACAATGGCGCAATCCCCGGCATCAGACCCGGCAGACCTACATCTGATTTCATTCAGAATTCACTTTCAAAGATTTCTCTTATCGGTGCGATTTTCTTAGCATTTATCGCTATTTTCCCGATTATTTTCCAGAATTTAACAAAGATCAATGTTTCCCTCGGCGGTACAACAATGCTCATCGTAGTTGGTGTAGCACTTGAAACTGTACGTCAGCTGGAAAGCCAGATGATGATGCGTCATCATAAGGGATTCTTGGAATAAGCATGATTTTGGTACAGGAACAGCAGTTAATCTGCTGATTCCTTCAACCAATTTCACGACCATAAGGAGTTATTATGAATTTAATTTTTTTAGGCGCTCCCGGTGCAGGCAAGGGTACTCAGGCTGAAATCGTATGCGAAAAGCTTGGTATCCCCGCTATTTCCACAGGTAATATGTTAAGAGAAGCGGTTAAGAACCAGACAGCGGCTGGTCTTGCAGCTAAGGAATATATGGACAGAGGCGACCTTGTTCCCGATGATGTCGTTGTAGGCATCTTAAAGGACAGAATCGCAATGGACGACGCCAAGAAGGGCTTTATCCTTGACGGCTTCCCCAGAACTGTTCCTCAGGCTGAGACACTTGACGCTATGGGCGTTCAGATTGACAAGGTTATTGAAATCTACGTTCCCGATGAAAAAATCTGTGCAAGACTTTCCGGCAGACGTGTATGCGAAGGCTGCGGAAATTCCTACCACGTTGACTTCAAGCCTACAAAGGTTGAAGGCGTATGCGACGCTTGCGGCGCAGCAGTGGTACAGAGAATCGACGACAAGCCTGAAACAGTACTTTCCAGACTTGAAACCTATAAGGAAAAGACAGCTCCTCTCAAGGACTTCTATGCCGCTAAGGGCAAGCTTGTAACTGTTGAAGGTCAGGAAGAAATCTCTGAAACAGCTAAGCTTACAATGGCTGCTATCGAAGGTTAATCAGATGATTCAGGTTAAATCGGCAGAAGAGATCACACGTATGATGAAGGCGGGCGAGATTGCGGCACAGGCTTTAAGCCATGCAGGACGTTCAATCAGACCCGGCATGAGTACGTGGGAGCTTGACAAAATAATTCACGACTTTATCGTTTCAAAGGGGGCTCGCCCCTCATCCCTCGGATACTGCGGATTTACAGGCAGCGCTTGTATCTCCATTAACGAGGAGCTTATCCACGGCATTCCTTCCAAGAAGAAAATCATCAAGGAAGGCGACATCGTTTCCGTAGACCTTACAGTAGAGTACGACGGCTGGAACGGTGACAACGCACGTACCTTTGCGGTAGGCGAGGTCAGCGACGAAGCAAAGCGTCTCATGAAGATTACGGAGGAAGCTCTTTACGAGGGTATAAAAATGGCTGTAGCAGGAAACCGCATCGGCGATATTTCAAACGCTGTGCAGACATACTGCGAAAAGAACGGCTATTATGTTGTCAGAAAGTACATCGGTCACGGAATCGGCAGAGATATGCACGAGGACCCTGAGGTTCCCAACTTCGGCAAGCCCGGAAGAGGACCCAGACTTGTTCCAGGCATGACAATCTGTATCGAGCCCATGATAAATTCAAGTACAGCAGATGTAAAGGTACTTCCCGATAAGTGGACAGTTGTTGAAGCAAACGGTAATTTATCCGCACACTTCGAGCATACAATCTGTATCACAAACGGAGAGCCTATTATAATGACGCTGGAAAAGCACTGACAGGTGAAAGATATGGACTTTACAAAGGGTATGGTGGTTATAAGCCGCGCGGGTCGCGACAGCGGTTATCCCATGGCGGTAGTTGACGTTAAGGACGGATTCGTTTTTGTCTGCGACGGAAAGGAAAGACCTCTCGAACGCCCCAAAAAGAAGAATCCACTGCATCTGGCGGCAACAAAGAAAACGATACAGCTCGACAATATCACAAACAGGAAATTACGAACGGTTCTAAGAGAACACATCGCCGAGGAGA
>CAZGRB010000175.1:0-4872 GCA_964527695.1 uncultured Ruminiclostridium sp. | reverse complement strand
AAGGCTACATCACCAAGGGTGCATGGGAGCTTTCCGATATGTTCCACTTAAAAGCAATTGAAATTATTTCACGTTCTCTCCGCAGCGCAGTTGAAAACACACCCGAAGGCAGGGAAGATATGGCTCTCGGTCAGTACGTGGCAGGTATGGGCTTCTCCAACGTAGGTCTCGGCATCGTACACTCCATGGCTCACCCCTTAGGTGCATTATATGACACACCTCACGGCATTGCAAACGCTATTATTCTCCCCGTTGTTATGAAGTACAACGCAGAAGCAACAGGCGAAAAGTACCGTGATATTGCTAAGGCTATGGGCGTTCAGGGCACAGAAACAATGTCCGTTGAAGAATACCGTGCAGCGGCTATCGAGGCAGTACGTAAGCTTGGCGAGGACGTTGGTATTCCTGCAGACTTAAAGGATATCGTAAAGGCAGAGGACATTCCTTTCCTTGCACAGTCCGCTTATGATGATGCTTGCCGCCCCGGCAACCCCAAGGATACAAGCGTTGAAGAAATCACAGAGCTTTATAAGTCTATGATTTGAGTCGAAAGTTTAATGAATCAGCGAATCCCACTGCTTTGCAGTGGGATTTATTTTTTATGCGGTGGGATGCAGTTTTCAGAAAAGCAGGCTTCTTAGGCTCATTTTTCAACATATCATTATACATATTCATGAATCTTTCACGCGCTTCATCTTCTTCAATAGAGCTAATTATTTTCAGCAGATTTGCCATGATTTTTTCGTATTCATCGCCAATAAATTCGCACTGTTCTTTAAGAAATTCGATTTTTTCTTTGGTGTATTTATTGCCTGACATATATTTCCTCCCTTGCTGATTGTATAAAAAAGCGAGTTTATTAAGCCTTCATTTATATTATATCTGTATTTCAGATAAAAGTCAATATCTTTATTTCAGATATGTCATAATAATATCGGGTGATATTATGGTATTTGAACGTATCCGAAATCTGAGAGAAGACAATGACCTTAAACAGCGTGAGCTGGCAGACTATCTGAGTGTTTCACAGAACACATATTCTCAGTATGAGACAGGCACGATTGCACTGAGTGCAGAAAACGCTGTTAAACTGGCGGCATTTTATAAAGTAAGTGTTGATTATCTTTTAGGTGTAACAGATAATAAGCAGTCATATAAATAATAAAGGGCGGATAATATCCGCCCCTACATTTTAAATTCATCGGCGCAGCCGACACAATAATTTTTCGTCATTCATTTTCCATTATTCATAAAAACAGGCGGTGCATTGCACCGCCTGTTTTTATGCCTTAACCACCTTATGAATAACCTTCTTACCCTTCTTTACGATAACAGAGCCTTCTGCAAAGTCAATCTGCTCGTTGGGGTCGGCAATCTTCACGTCATTTACTAAGATGCCGCCGCCGCTGATAAGCTGTCTTGCTTCTCTCTTTGAGGGAGCAAGCTTTGCGGCAACAAGTAAATCGAGAATACCGATTTTGTTGTCAGCGAAAAGGTCAGCAGGGATTTCATCGGTAGGCATATTCTCGGAAACACCGCTGCCGCCGAAGAGGCTCTTTGCTGCGGAGAGCGCCTTGCTTGCTTCTTCTTCGCCGTGAATCATCTTTGTAAGCTCGAATGCAAGTAATTCCTTAGCCTTGTTGAACTGAGCACCCTCCATTGTCTTTTCCATTTCTTCGATTTCCTCAATGGGAACGAATGTGAGAAGCTTTAAGCACTTGATAACGTCAGCATCGGCAACGTTTCTCCAGTACTGGAAGAAGTCGTAGGGGCTTGTCTTTTCGGGGTCAAGCCATACAGCGCCTTTTTCGGTCTTACCCATCTTCTTGCCCTCGGAGTTTAAGAGCAGTGTGATTGTCATAGCGTGAGCGTCCTTACCAAGCTTCTTTCTGATAAGCTCGGTACCGCCAAGCATATTTGCCCACTGGTCATCGCCGCCGAACTGCATATTACAGCCGTACTTCTGGAATAACATATAGAAGTCGTAGCTCTGCATGATCATGTAGTTGAATTCGAGGAAGGTGAGGCCTCTTTCCATTCTCTGCTTGTAGCATTCAAATGTCAGCATCTTGTTTACGCTGAAGCAGGCGCCTACCTCGCGGAGCACGTCAACGTAGTTAAGCTTCAGGAGCCAGTCTGCGTTGTTTACCATGATAGCCTTGCCGTCGGAGAAGTCGATGAACTTGCTCATCTGCTTCTTGAAGCATTCGCAGTTGTGGTCGATGTCTTCCTTTGTAAGCATTTTTCTCATGTCGGACTTGCCCGAGGGGTCGCCGATCATACCTGTGCCGCCGCCAACAAGAGCGATAGGCTTGTTGCCTGCCATCTGGAGTCTCTTCATAAGGCAGAGCGCCATGAAGTGACCAACGTGGAGGCTGTCCGCTGTGGGGTCAAAGCCGATGTAGAAGGTAGCCTTGCCTGCATTGATCATTTCGGAAATTTCCTTTTCGTCTGTGAGCTGGGCGAGTAACCCTCTGCGCTGTAATTCTTCATAAAGTGTCATTTTGTTTTCTCCTTTTGTTTTATTTTTTTGCGGGCGCGCACTGCACGCCCCTACATTATTTTAGTTTTAATTCCATTTTTACTGTTCTCGGTTTAAAACCGAAGTTTTTATAAAAATCCATTGCTGGGGCGTTTTCATACCAGACCCCAAGGTCAAGGGCAGTGCAGTTTTCTTTGCGGGCAAAGCTTTTTATATAGTCCATAAGCTGTGTGCCGACGCCTTTTCGCCTGTATGATGAACGTACTGCGAACTGGTCTACAAAACAGCGTTTCATATCAAAACAGATTTCATCGCCTTTTTCAAAAATGAAAAATATGGCATAAGCGGTTATAATTCCGTTTTCTTCATCAACAATAATTCGGTTATTATCGTTTCCGAACTGTTCTTCAAGAGCATTCAGATAGAAATCTGCAGGTGGAGCCTTGTAGAAATCGCTTCGTATTCCGCAGTGAGTCAGGTGCAGTTCCTCGTAGATTTCTGCCATTTGGGGAATATCGTTTTTTTCTGCTTTTCTTATCAAAATTTTACCTCCGTTCTTGCATTATTTCTGCAAAAATGAAACATACATGATGAAATCAATCGCTGATTTCACGGATACCACATCCTCTCAATGCTGAAAAGCCTTTCATTTCAGTTTTAATTCCATTTTTATTCTTTTCGGCTGAAAGCCGTTGTTATCGCATATTCCTACGGCGTCGCTTTCCGCCCAGACGGAAAATTCCACCGAATCGCATTCATTTTCTACTGCGTAATTACGGACAAACTCTATCATTTCCCCGTCAATGCCTTTATCGTCATAGCCTCTGCGGATTACCAGCAGCTTTATTTTGCACAGACCGTTCTTTCTTCTGAGAGAAACATCGGGCACAAAGGCTTCAAAAACGCAGAAACCGTTTATAATTCCGCTTTCTTCATCTTCGGATATGATAATCTCATCATCTCCGTACAGAAGCCGCTCGGATAAATCGTTGAAATAAAAGCTGTCCTCGGTTGGCGGTATATAGAAATCGGGGCGTGTGCGGCAGTTCGAGAGGTGATATTCCTCATAGATTTCCGCCATTTTGCCGATATCCATGCCTGTTGCTTCACGTATCATAGTTTTTCCTTTCAGATTACAGACGGTAGCTGCCCTCGATATAGGCGCAGACCTCAAGGGAAATATCCATAGGGGATTCAAAGCAGATATATCTTGTATAGCCGTCATCGCCTGTAAAATACCATGCAACCAGCATTGTCGCACCGCCGTTTTCCTCAAGATACCCGTAAACCTGATAGCAGGTGCGGCCGTCAAGAGTTACGGTAGCCGCTTCAACTGCTCCGTATCCGCTTTCCGTAAGGAGAGAATAAGAGCTTGTGGCAAGGGTGTAGGGGTCAAGGGAAGAAAGCTGTTCCTCGGTCACAATCCCGTTTTCAACCAGGGACATATCATAGCTTACCATTGTAATAATGGACTTAAGGTCGGGAGAAGAGTACTGAACCGAGTTCATTCCGTAGGTTGAGGGGTCGAAAAAAGTGAGCCAGTCCGAAGGAATATCCATATATCCCAGTGAATCGCTGCCGATTGTCATAAGCTCAGCTTCTGACGGCACTGTGTCAGCTGTAGTGGTGATTTCCGTTTCGGAGCCTGTCATTCCGTAAATGGAATCCATAACTTCCTTGAAAGTTGAAACGAATAAATCAAGCTTCCATTTGCCGTCCGATTCCACTACAAGCAGATACACAGCGTTCTCTGTGCCGATAAGCTCCTTTTCGCTCTGACTCATTGCAGGGTAATCAATAAAAACCTTGTATGCGTCGGTGAAGCTGTAATCCACGTCCTCGGCTGCTGCCATATAGAGAATAAAATCGTTGTATTCCTGAAGCTCCGCAGCGGTAAGCTGCTGCGCTCCCAGAAATTCCATATCCTCCATTGCGGCAAACCATGTGAACATATTATTGTCGTCGTCGCCTGTAGCTTCGGTAAGCTGTTCAATAACCCGTTCATCGGAAACCCATTCGCCGTTGGTAAGGAAATATCCTGCGCTGAAGTTTATATACTCAAGAGCATTTTCGTAATTCTTTTCAACCATCGCCGTATATCCGCTGCGTGCAACGTCAATAACCATCTGTTCCTTTTCGGAATATGCCGCGGATGTTGTTGTCGTTTCGGCAGCAGTGGTTGTTGCTTCGGAAACGGTTGTTACTGCTTCGGCGGAGGTTGTTGTTTCGGCGGCGGTTGTCGCAGCCGCTTCGGTGTCTGAAACCGTGGTTGTTGTCACAGCTGGGGAAGCTTCCGTGGTTGTTTCCTGTTCGGTTGTACTGCCACAGCCTGCGGAGCATAAAACCATAAGCAGGGCAGTGATTATAGTGATTTTTTTCATTGTTTTTTC
>CAZGRB010000174.1:0-4882 GCA_964527695.1 uncultured Ruminiclostridium sp. | reverse complement strand
CCACAAGATTATTTGTATAAGCAATATAACCGGTAAGCGCCTTGCTGGCTTCACTGTTATCCTCGTCAATAACACACACGCCGAGGCTTACATCCTCAAATTTTACAGAAGGCTCTGCGCTGCTCGAAAACATGAATACCAGCAAAGTGAAAATTCCTGTATAGATAAGCGCCATAAAAAGATTTTTCTTGACAACCTTCATGTATGTTTTAAAGACTGGCATATTTGCGCCTCCTTGTAAATAAGAATCCGCCGATACAGAAAACTACTGTCATAATAAGCATTGTGATAATTTTTGTGGTGAAGCGTTCATAATCATCATAGATATTCAGGCAGTAGAACGCATCGGAAATAACAGCCGCAGGGTTTATTTCATTAAACCAGGGGGCAACTGTATCTACAACAGCCTTCATATTGCTTATCATAAGACCGCTGAAAAAGCAGCAGGTCAGGGTAACCGCAATACAGATTGCAGATTTTGCATCCCCGTCCTTTGTACCGATTGAGCCTACAAAGAAGCCGAAGGAAGTGCCTAAGAAGCCGCCTAAAACGCCTGCGAGATATACAAAGGGAATATTTGTGCCAAAATCAATATCCAGCACGTAAATCAGATATGTAAGTGAAACAGCTACGCAGACAACTTCAGCGGCAAAATTCGCCAAAAGCGACGACACAACAGACGAAAACTTACGTCTGGGCGAACAGCAGCGGCGAGCACCTAAAGGAGAAAGATTTGCCTGATGGTCAACGGCCATGTATGATCCTAAGTTTGAGCCCAAAAGCCCTACCATGGCAATAAGATTATAGAAATAACCCAGCATATTGTCGGTATTGCCGTTGGTCAAAGGAAGCTGCTCATTGCAGGAAACCTGCTCTGAGAGTGCTTCGATAACAGCAGACAGCTTTGTAATATCGGTTTTCATTGTATTCTCGATAATTGCCGCTGTGGAATTGTACTGCTCCGCAAAGGATTTTACAATTGTCTTTTTAACGTTGATTGTCGTTCCGCTTGTAAGACCTGAAACCGATACCGAAACGCTGTCACCAACATACATAATGCCTGAAATATCGTTATTTTCAAGCATTTTAAGCGCCTGTTCCCTGTCGGTATATGTAACTGTAAAAAGAGGCTCTTCGTCTGCTGTAATTTCGTCCATTACGGTGCGGAAGGCTTCATTTTCAGATTCCATAACTACCGCTACGGGAACGGATTCAAAAGAATTTGAAGCAGTGATATTGCCGAACGCAATATGGAACACTGTGCCTAAGAATATCGGGAAGAAAAGCATCCACAGAATTACATCCTTACTGCGAAGGCATACAATAAATTCATATTTAAAATTATGCCACATAGTTTATCTCCTTTAGTCGCTGTCACGAAGCGCCTTGCCTGTGATTTCAAGGAACACATCGTTCAGAGTAGGCAGTTCGGAATATACCCTGCCGAATTTAAGCTCATGATTCTGAAGAACACCTAAAATTCTGATGAGGTTATGAGTTCCGCCGTCACATTTTACCTGAAGGACATTGTTTTCAAATTCCACACTGTATACGTGGGGAAGATAACGGATTTCAGCAAGAATATTTTCGGGAATAGTGAACATATCAATGGAAATTGTTTCGCTGTTCTTTATCATTTTCTTGAGATCTTCATTTGTTCCCTCAGCAATCTTTTTGCCCTTATCCATAATCGCAATACGTGTACATATCTGCTCTACCTCTTCCATATAATGCGAGGTATAGATAACTGTTGCACCGCTTCTGTTGAGCTCCTGTATTCCTTCCAGAATCTTGTTTCTGCTCTGGGGATCAACCGCAACCGTAGGCTCGTCAAGAATTATAAGCTTCGGCTTGTGTGCAATTCCGCAGGCAATGTTGAGACGTCTTAAAAGACCGCCCGAAAGCTTTTTCGGATAGAATTTTCTGAATTCCTCAAGTCCTACGAACTTTATGGCTTCCTCCACAAATTCCTTACGTTTATTGCCGTCGCTTATGTAAAGACCGCAGAAATAATCAATATTTTCCTGAACAGTAAGTTCATCATAAACCGCTACATTCTGCATTATGATACCGATATCACGCTTTATGTCATAGCTGTCGGGGGTCATCTTCTTTCCGAAGATTTCAATTGTTCCCTTGTCAAAGGAAAGGAGAGACAAAAGGCAGTTGATTGTGGTTGTCTTACCCGAACCGTTCGGGCCTAGCAGACCGAAGATTTCACCCTCCTTTATTTCAAGACTGAAATGGTCAAGGGCAATCAAGTCCTTATATCTTTTAACAAGGTTTTCAATTTTAACTACTGTTTCTGACATTGTATATTTCCTTTCTGTACTGTACTTTTTCTGATTACATTTACAGTATAAACTATTTTTCCTCAGAAGTTAAGTGTCATAAGTCATTTTTTCATATGACATTTGTCACTTTCTTTTATGACCCCGTGGACAAATGTCATTTTTTGTGATAATATATGTTGTGAGAACTTTGTTTTCACAAAGTGATACAGCGAACATATATTTCAAGGTTCACTCAGCCGTCAAAATCTTCGATTTTGCTAACGGAGTGCGGTTCTTATAATATATTTAAAAAGGAGTGTGACATAATGGACAGGTTAATAGGTAAGCTTCTGCTGCTGTTTGTTTTTATCATAAATATAATACCTTATGAAGATTTTACAATGCCTGTCATTGCGCTTCTCTCCACTATCACGCTTTCGGCACTTTCCGAAGTTATGGGGCGAAAGAAATACTCAGTGGTATTGTATCTTGTATGGTTTGCCGCCTGCTTTATAAATCCCGTTTTCTGCTTTTCGCTTCCTGTACTTTTTTATGACCTGCTGCTCAGCAATAAAGCATGGCTTTCCGTCGGAATACCCGTGGTGTTGATTTTAAATATACATTCCTTCACGATAACGGAAATAATTCTGACTATCTATGGCTGTGCTACCGCACTGTTAATTTTCAGCATACAGAATAAACTGAAAAAAGCTGAGAAGGCACTTATAGATACCCGTGACAGCTCAGAAGAAACAACAATGCTTCTGCAGGATAAAAACCGCAGACTTCTTTCCGAGCAGGATAATGAAATAAACCTTGCAACAATGAAGGAACGAAACAGAATTGCAAGGGAAATCCACGATAATGTAGGTCATATGCTTACCCGTTCAATTCTGCAGGTAGGCGCACTCTCCGTAATAAACAAGGACGAAACCGTGGGCGAAGGATTATCGGGACTCAAAGACACACTTAACAGCGCTATGACAAATATAAGGAACAGCGTTCACGATTTACATGATGATTCCATAAATCTCAAAGCTGCCATTGATGAATCCCTGAAAGAAATTTCAGAAAAATACAGTGTTAACAAAACATATGATTTTTCCGAAACAATGCCGAAAAATGTAAAGCTGTGCTTTATCGGTATTGCAAAGGAGTGCATTTCAAATGTAGTAAAACACAGCAGCGGCGACGCAGTTGTCCTTGTAATACGTGAACACCCCGCCCTGTGGCATTTTTCCTTTTCAGACAACGGAAAATGCGATGGCAATATTCGTGAAAGCGGTATCGGCATTTCAAATATAAAGGAACGTGCGGAAAGCACAGGCGGTATTGTGAACTTTTCTTCCGACAGAAAAGGCTTTTCGGTTGTAGTTTCAATTCCTAAGAATTAAGGAGATTTTATGAATATTCTGATTGTTGATGATGATAAGCTGGTTGCGCTTTCCCTTAAAACTATCCTTGAAAGCACAGGCAGAATAAATGTTATGGCTATGGGTGCAGACGGAAGTGAGGGCGTTTCTCTTTACGAAGAGCATAAACCCGATGTTCTGCTGATGGATATACGCATGGATAAGATGACAGGGCTTGAAGCGGGTGAAATAATACTAAAAAAATACCCCGGTGCAAAAATTCTGTATCTTACCACTTTTTCCGATGATGAATACATAGTGAGAGCTCTTAATATAGGCGCAAAGGGATATATCCTGAAACAGGATTTCGAGGGCATTGCACCTGCGCTTGAAGCTGTTATGAACGGGCAGAGCGTATTCGGTGAAAAGATAATTGAAAAGCTCCCTGTACTGATGAACAACAAGAGCAGATTCGATTTTTCCGAACACGATATAAACGAAAAGGAACAGGAAATAATCACACTTGTAGCCGAAGGACTCAGCAACAAGGAAATTGCTACGGAGCTGTTCTTAAGCGAGGGCACGGTAAGGAATTATTTAAGTGAAATCCTTGAAAAGCTGGAACTCCGGGACAGGACTCAGCTTGCGATTTTTTATTATACTAATGTGAAGTAAAAGAGGTGTGTGCTACTCTGCACACACCTTTTCTTCTTCAATTTTTCGTATTGTTTCTTCGTTCACAGCCTTTTTCAGTTCCAGCATAAATTCCGAAAACTGAACTTCCTTTTCGCCGTATACAAGATTCATCTCATATTCAAGGGGCAGCCATGTGGAAATATCAGCCTCGTTATGCTGAATAAGTGTTTCCATTTTATCAAGAGCCTTGTAGATTTTCGCTTCAGTTGTTTCAAGCCTGTTCATTTCATCAAAGAGCGGAATAAGCTCATCTCTGTATTCCTCAGGTAAGGTAGAAATAAATTTTTCTACAGTATCTTCTTCTATAATTTCATCTTCGGTTGTCTTTAAAAAGGCAGGAATATCACCTGTGAACGCTTCGCCTATGTCATGAAAAAGGCACATCTTTATAATTTTTTCAATGTCTGCTTCAGGAAACTCGTCCTTGACAAAATAAGCCATAACTGTAAGTCTCCAGCTGTGTTCGGCAACGCTTTCATGCCTTCCGTCAGACAGCCATGAATGACGGGTGTTGCGTTTCATGGCTTCAAAAGTATTCATTATTTTTATATAGTCGGTTAT
>CAZGRB010000173.1:0-4917 GCA_964527695.1 uncultured Ruminiclostridium sp. | reverse complement strand
AAGAGAGCAAGACAGATTGCACTCATTCCTTACGTTTCTGACTGATTAACGTAAATATTAAAGGCTGAGATTTAATCTCAGCCTTTTTTGTTTGTGAAAAACTCTATTTCCACAATAAGCCTTTTAAAAGTATTGGGGCTGCCGCCCCTTACCCCCCCGCCAAGCCTTTTAAAAAAGACTTGACCGAAAATTTTCATTGCCAGCTGCGCTCGGTTTATTAAGATTTCTTATCACCCACAGCTGTCTTCCTTGAAAAACGCCTGAATATCGGGTAAAACCCTGCTTTCTTCAGTTATAAAACGGAATCCCTTTAATCTGTAAAGCTTTCTTTCATCGTCAATATCGAAAACCGCAGTCTTTACAAATCGGTTGTCAGCGAAAGCGAGGATTGCTCTTACCAGACCGTCATAGAAGATTTCCTCCACGCTGTCAAGCTGAGAAATTGTTATTGTATCGCCGTCAATTATTCCCCAAATACTTCCGAGAACATCATCGTTCTCTTTCATTTCAAATAAAATACGGTCGGTTACAGCCTTGTTCTGCAAAATGGTAATCATCTGCGCTTACCGCCCTTTCTTCCGTTTGCAGGACGCTCCTGCTGGCCAATTGCGCTTCTTAAAATACGCATTTCTTCCTTTGTAAGGTCGGCATATTCGCCCGGCTTCAGCATTCCCAGCTTTACGCCTGCGATAGAGGTGCGTCTGAGACGCTTTACGGTAAGATTTACTGCCTCGCACATACGGCGAATCTGACGGTTCTTGCCTTCTTTTATAATAAATTCAAGAACTGTACGTTCTTCTTCCTCAAGAAGAATGTTTACAATACAGGGTCTTGTCATAACGTTGGGCTCAATCTCAACCCCTGCCATAAGCTTATTGACCTGTTCCTCTGTTACCTTTTCAGCAACCGTTACACGGTATGTCTTTGCAACGTGCTTTGTGGGGTGCATTATATCATTTGCGAATGCACCATCATTTGTAAGAAGCAGAAGTCCCTCGGAGGTGCGGTCAAGTCTGCCGATAGGGTAAACTCTTTCCTCAATTCCGTCAAGCAGGTCGGTTACGGTCTTTCTGCCCTGCTCATCGCTCATGGTTGTGACATAGCCACGGGGCTTGTAAAGCTTTATGTAACGGAGCGTTACTCCGTCTGCCTTGATTTTTTCACCGTTTACAGTAATGAGGTCGTTACGGGGGTCTGCCTTATCGCCGATTGTGCAGGGTCTGCCGTTTACCTTTACTTCACCGTTCTGAATATACTGCTCAGCACGTCTGCGTGAGCAATATCCGCTGTCTGCTATGATTTTCTGAATTCTAACCTTTTCCATAATCCGTCCTTTCAGGGAGCCTCACGGCTCAGCTTAATCCGAATATTTCCATAATCCGCCCGAAAACATCCTTTTCGGGTGTTTTTCTTATACAAGACGATTCCGCAATCAGCGGAACACTTGCAATTTCATCATTTTTATAATATATTTTCGCCGTTCCCAGCTGTTCGCCCTTGTAAATTCCTGCATAAACAAAGGCAGGCAGATGGTACTCAATTGAAATATACTGCTGTTCATTTTCTCCCAGCCCTACGGTAACCGTACTTTCGGGAGAAATACGCATTTCCCTTGTCTCACTGCCGAATACGGGAATTGTAAAGCTTTCTGCCGAAATTTCAAAGGAGGTCAGCTGCTCAAAGCCGTAATCAAGCAGCTCGGCATGGTCGCTCCAGTCATCAGGAGCATTGAGTGTAACGGCAATAACTGTTTTCCCGTCACGCTCCGCCGCCGAAACAAGACACCGCCTTGCATCATCGGTAAAGCCTGTCTTTACGCCGATACAGCCGTTATACTGGGCCAACAGCTTGTTGGAATTGTACAGGGTGCGCTTATAGGGAGGGTTGCCGTATTCGAGAGAGGCGCTTGCGGAGGAGCAGATTCTGCTGAACTCCTCATTTTTCAGGGCGTATCGGGTAAGGATTGCCATATCGTAGGCAGTGGAATAATGACCTTCTGCGTCAAGTCCCGAAGGATTAACAAAATGAGTGTCTGTCATTCCGATTTCGGCGGCTTTTCTGTTCATCTCATCAGCAAAAGCATCCATACTGCCCGAAACGCTGACCGCCGCCGCATTTGCAGCGTCATTTCCCGACGGCAACAGCATACCGTAACAAAGAGCCCGCCTTGTCACAATATCGCCCTCCTGCAGACCCATAGATGTGCCCTCCACACGAATTGCCATACTGTCAGCAGTGAACTGCCTGTCGAGCTGACCTGCTTCAAGAGTGAGGAGGGTCGTCATTATCTTTGTAGTGCTGGCAATCGCCCTCTGCTCGTGTGCATTTTTCTCATAGAGAATCTCACCCGTATCCGCATTGATGACAACTGCGCTGTATGCGGAGATATCCTCAGGTGCGGCATAGCAGGTGGCGCACAGATTCAGGGCTGTGATAAATGCTACAGCCAGCGATATTATTTTTTTCATTGTTTTCTGTCCTTTCGCTAAGGTAAACGTAGGCTCGGGATGCGGCGTGCCGCTGCGGATTTGCGGAGCAAATCCGCACTTCTGCGGCGGCAGAGCCGCCGCAGAAGTGCCCGACGCTTTGCGTCGGGCGGCACGCCGCACCTTCACCCTGATGTTATTCTATGCAGAAAAGGACAGAATTAAACATTTATTGATTATTATTCCTCGGAAGCCTTATCTTCCTTCTTCTTTCCGAAAATTTCCTTAGCCTTGTTTAGAAGCTCGGGAGCGCTTTCGATAAGAGAATCAACAGGACTGCCCTTTGCGCCCATTTCAAGAATCTTAGCGTCGCCTGCAGAGGAAACAACTATAAATGCCTGAGGCTTGATTGTAACGCCTGCACCTGCACCCCCGCCGAAAACTTCCTTTTCAACCTTAGCGGGAATATCGCTTCCGCCTGATGCAAACCCGAAGGATACCTTGGAAATGGGGATAATTGTTGTGCCGTCGGGAGTTGTGATAGGGTTGCCGATAATGGTGTTCACGTCAACCAGGTCACGGATTTTTTCCATTGATGTGCTCATAAGTCCTTCTAAATGCTGTGCCATAATTATTTTCCTTTCTTGACTGACTTCTTGTTTTTTACTTGTTTCTTTGATTTCTTCTTGGATTTCTGAGCAGGCGTACTGCTCTGATTATATTTGAGATATGTTTTTAAAACACGCCATGCCAGCCAGATTATGCAGGCAAGAGCGGTTGATAAGCGTAATTTAAGCACGAAGTAGATGAATATGTCCTGCTTTTCCTTTGAAAAATCAGGCTCAACGCTCACTTCCTTCACATGGGCTGTAAAATATGTTGTGAGCCACTTGAAGAACGGATACAGAAAAGAACAGATTCCGCCATACATAAGTGCGGTTTTCGCCGCATCGTCTGAAGCCACAACCCAGTCAACATACACATCATACCAGCGTATCTTCTTGAACAGCTTTTTAACGGGCGGCCATGCACTTTCCACATAGTCCATTATCATCTGTACGTCATCAAGGGTGAATTTCTTTTTCTTCTTTTCCTTTTTGCCGTCAGCCTTTTCTGTATCGGCTTCGGGCTTGTCGGCGCTGTCGGAAGCGTCGGGAGCTACATCTTCGCTTTTTTCTGCAGAGTCGCTGACCTTCTCTTCCGTCACATTATCAGATTTTTTCTTTTTCTGTTTTTTCTCTTTTTTGGGTTTCTTCTTTTTCGGCTTTGTGGGGTAAATGGTGAAAAACAGGAATTTCACCTTTACATCAAGCCTGTTTTCGTAGTCAACCGTAACGGTTACCGACTGCCTGAACAGGATAATCAGAAAGAGAACAATGCAGCCGAATATTATCCAACCTGTCATTCTTCTCAGTCCTTTCCGTAAGCTCAGGTCTCTGCTTCTTCAGTCTGCTTCTTTTCAAGCTCCAGCTCTGCCAGCTCGTCAAAGTCAAGCTGTCCCTCCTGATTGGGCAGAGGCGGCAGTTCTCTCAGCGACGAAATGCCGAAGCAACGTAAGAATGTATCGGTTGTACGGTAGGCAACAGGTCTGCCCGGGAGGTCAAGTCGTCCCGCTTCCTCCAGCAAATCACGCTCTACAAGGGTGTTGACAACGCTGGAGCTGTCAATTCCTCGCACCTGTTCCACAAAGGATTTTGTAACAGGCTGATTGTAAGCAATAATCGAGAGGGTTTCCATTGCCGCCTGGGACAAAGGCTGCTGCCGTCTTGTCTCGAGGGCGGATTTTATATAACCCGAATATTCAGGCCGTGTGGAAATCTGAAATCCGTCATTAAGACGTATGATTCTCAGTCCGCTTTCCTGTACGTTGTATCTCCGCTCCAGCTGGTCAATAAGCTTCACGGTAGTTTCAAGGTCAATACCGCTGGCTTCCGACAGCTTTTCGGGAGTAATGGGGTCGCCGTGGGCGAACATAATCGCTTCCACAACCGCCATACTTTCATTAAGATTCATTTTCGGCTTCCTTTCGTTTCATCATGGACAGGTAGTTGCCGTCCTCGGAAAATTCAACCCTTGCGTGCTTGGATAATTCCAGCAGGGCGAGGAAGGTGGCAACCTGCTCCGAACGTGTCTGCCCCTTGTAAAGGGCTTTTATTTCAACGGTTTCGCCGTGGCGTATCTTTTTCAGCACGAACATTACCTTTGTAAAAACGCTGACATAGGTCTGCGCAACAATAGGCTTAAGCACCTGCTTCGCTTCATTCTTCAGCTTCTCGCCTTTCTGACTTAAAGCCGCATAGCTGTCCACAAGCTCGTATTTGTCGTGGAGGTTTCTGTATGTATTGTCCACAGGTATATCCATAGGGTCACGGACAAATACAAGGTCGCCTACAAAATGCCTTTTAAGACGCTCGGCAACCGCCTTGCAGAGTGCGTACTCGATAAGTCTGCCCGTAAGCTCCTTTTTAAGCTCCTCAACCTCGTGCTTCGG
>CAZGRB010000172.1:0-4938 GCA_964527695.1 uncultured Ruminiclostridium sp. | reverse complement strand
TATGTGGGGTGGGTAGAGGGAGTCGAACCCTCGATCTTCGGGACCACAATCCGACGCTTTAACCAACTAAGCCATACCCACCATACCTGTTGGCACGCCACACAGGATTCGAACCTGTGACCTACCGCTTAGAAGGCGGTTGCTCTATCCAGCTGAGCTAGTGGCGCACGAAAACAGATAAACGGCTTTATGTAGCCGATGGAGCGGGTGATGGGAATCGAACCCACGTGTTCAGCTTGGAAGGCTGACATTCTACCATTGAACTACACCCGCAAATTAGTGCTTTATTATTATATCACCTGCTTATGGTTTTGTCAAGCGTTTTTTTATTTTTTCATTCAAAAATTTTCATTTAATATTTATTGAAATGCTGAAAATAATATTAAAGGGTCAGAAAAAGGCCCTTCAAGGAGGAGTATGAAATGAAAAAGAAAATCAGATTTTTAGGTTTTATTCCTGCTCTTGCGCTTTCCTCAATGCTCACATTCGGCGCAGGTGCACAGGGAGTAGTCAACGATGTTATTGACGGTGCGGAAAATATAGTCACCGATACAATTGACACTGCAGATGAAATCCTTACAGGCGACGGAACAACAATAGGCAGCAGCGGAAATGATGACAGCATTGTTGACGGAACACAGGACGCAGATATTCCCGACCAGATAGAGGATGACGCAACCGATAACCCCAACGGCAGCAAGGACGAGAACTATGTCGGAAGCGAACAGGAGGGGGATGATCCTAACCCCGGTACAGGTATCGGTATTCCCTTCATGACAGCAGGTCTTGTAGCAGTCAGCGCAGCAGGTGTGGCTTATCTCACCAGAAGGCGACGTGAGGAATCAGGCGCAGAGTAAAAACAAAAGGCAGGGCGTTAAGCCCTGCCTTTATTTTATGTAGTTACATAGCTTCACGGATTTTTGCAACCATTTCGTTTATCTGCTTGTATGCAGGTCCGAACATATCGTCGGTATCGTGCTTTATAACGATAGTGTCGTCAGGGTCAATACCCAGTTTTTCCATATTGATTGTATAATCTGTTGCGAGAATGAATTTCCATTTGTAAATATAACTCTGGAGCGCAATCATTTCTTTTAAACGTTCGTGTGTACATTTTTTGCTGGAATTGTCTCTGCCAAATACAGTAATTACAACAATAACCTGTGAAGGTCTTTCTTCTTCGGGGGTGTTGCTCAGGCGTTCGCCGGCTTCATCCATAAGCTGAGAAACTGCGTCAAGCATACAGCATTCGCCTCTGCCGTCACTCATATCAAAGCGATAATCCTTGGCGGTAATTTTTTTAATAGGCTTATTGTCAAACACGGTGCTGATTCTGTTATTGAATGAAACACCTGTCAGGTTTGCTTCGCCGTCAAGCTTCTTCTGCGCAGCAACGAATGACTTGAATGCTTTTAAAGCATTCTCGCTCTGTGTTTCTGCAACTGAACCGCAATCGAAACCAAACAATAATTCACAATATTTTTCTTTCATATTTTTACCGCCTTTCCAGCTTACAAACACCGTTAAAAAAATCACAAGCGTTTGTATAACCCTAAAATCTTTACTCTATTATAACATTTATATATAGAAAAAGCAAGAGTTTTTATGTAGAATAATGTAACAGTTTTCAGGTAATGTTGCACAACTGAAGATTAAGAAGAAGTCCCTGTTTGTCGGCAGTATGGCGTTGTATGTCCGTAAAAAGGATGATATGATGTAAAATGTAAGAATGACATGAGGTAAGCGACAGCTTATCTGCGGGCGGATGTCTGACTTACGTTCTCCATAATTAAAATAAAGAAAGGAAAACAAAATGGCAGAAAAAACAGCAGAAGCCGTAAATTCGGCTGAACAGGAACAGGTTTTCACAAAGGCTCAGGTTGACGAGCTTGTGGAAAAGGAAAGGGAATCCTACGAGGCAAAGCTTCGTGAAGCGGAAAAGGTTTCACAGATGAATGCGGAGCAGAAGGAGGATTACCTCAGAAAGCAGGCGGAATCTGCACTTTCTGAAAGAGAAGCCGCGGTTGCAAGACGTGAGCTTGCGGCAGATGCAGCAGAAAAGCTCAGCGAATACAAGCTCCCTAAGAGTCTTCTCAGCTGTGTTAACTTTGCAAGCGCAGAGGATTGCGAAAGAAGCATTGAGGGTATCCGTCAGGCATTCTCCGCCGCTGTAAGCGAAGCGGTAAGCCAGCGTATCGGCAGTTCGGTACCCAAATTCTCCGTCGGAAATGCAAAGGACGCATTTCTTGACGGACTTTTCGATTAATTAAGCAACAAAGGGAAAGGAAATTAAAATTATGGCAATCAATTTAGCGGAAAAGTATTCAAATCAGGTGGACGAAGTAATCAGAAAAGGTCTTTTATCCACTGCAGGCGTAAACAATGATGTCGCTTTCGGCAACGCTCAGACAGTAACGGTATTTTCCATGGATACCGCACCTCTTAACGACTATAACCCCGACGGCGGTATGCAGAGATACGGCGCACCTGTTGAGCTTCAGGACACTACTCAGGAAATGAAGATGACACAGCAGAAGGCGTTTACCTTCACAATTGACAAGACCTTTGAAGCAGATTCCCCCGAGGGTGTGAGAAATGCCGGCAAGGCTCTCCAGCGTCAGATTGAACAGGTAATTATCCCTGAAATTGACCGCTACCGTTTTGCAAAGCTTTCCGAAAACGCAGGTACAAAGACCTACGGCGCACTTACAGCGGAAAACGCATACACAGCTTTTGTAGCAGCAAACACGGCAATAACAGATGAGGAATTCCCCGTTGAAAACCGTGTTGCTTTCTGTGCTAACTCCTTCATTGAACTTTTAAAGCAGGATACAGTGCATTTTACAAAGGCAACTGAAATTGCGCAGGACAGAATTATTTTCAAGGGCATGGTAGGCGACTGCGACGGTGTGGCAATCATTGCAGTTCCCAAGAGAAGGATGCCTGCAGGAGTTTCCTTTATTATCACACATCCTATGTGTGCGCCTGCTCCCGTTAAGCTTCAGGAATACAAGATTCACCGCGATCCTCCCGGTATTGCCGGTCACCTTGTGGAAGGTCTTTTGTACCACGATATTTTCGTGTTTGACAAAAAGAAGTCTGCAGTTTCCGTTCAGTACGGCATACTTGGCTCTCTTACAGCTTCCATGACAGCGGCAGAAACAGGCACAGGCACAGTTGCCGTAACAGGTGACACAAACGGCGGTACGCTTGTTTATAAGACAAATGCCTCTGTTACAGCTCCTAAGCTCGGCGATGACATTTCCTCCTGGACAGAGCTTCCTGCTGACGGTATTGTTACCGCTGCAAGCGGCAACAAGCTCTGTGTAGCCCTTAAGAACTCCGACGGCAAGTGTGTTGCTGCTTCTGCTGCAATTTCTGTGGTTGTCGGGGAATAAGCGCAGCGTGAAACAGCGAGGGGCGGCGGGCAGCGCCCGCCGCAGCGCATTTCTGCCAGCGGCAGAAATGCGGACGGTGAGAGCGGCGGACTGAAGGTCCGCTTAACGAGCCGCCTGTGGCAGATGTGAGAATTGCCGCCGTCGGTTATGGTTGCAGAAAAACAAACGCTTTAAAAGGCGGCGGTGCAGAACAATATAATGTAAAGAGACAAAAAGAGAGGAAATATATGATTTATACGGCAGAAGAACTTTTTAAGCTTCGCCTGCCTGCTGACGCCGACCTCGGAGAAGACGAGGTCGGCGCTCTTCTTTTAAGGGCAGGAAACACTATTCTTGACATTACAGGCAGAACGGAAGTTCCGTCACAGCTTATTGATGTTCAGGCGGAGCTTGCGCTTATTTACTACAACCGCAAGGGTACCGAGGGCGAGGACCGCAGGTCTGAGGGTGAAATTACCATGGAATTTACAAAGGGAATCCCCGAAGATATAATGCTCCGTCTTAAAAATTATCCCAGAAAGGTGGGAGTGCTGAATGCAGCTGATAAGCAGCCGTCTTGAACGGGTTGACATCTACACTCCCGACAGGGAGCAGGACTCCTACATAGGCACAAAATCTGCGCCTAAGCTTCTGGGATATGTTTATGCGGATATTCAGCCTCTTACAGATGAGATTTCCGAAGGCGAAAGCGGAAAAACGGTAAAGAAACGAGTAAAGCTTATCCTTCGTCCCGATGCAGGTGTACAGTGCGGTGACCTTGCGGCAGTTTACGGCAAATCCCCTGTATGGGAAATAACGGAAGTCAAACGCTTTTCGGAGCATATTTCAGCAACGGCGGTGCAAATATGATTAAATTTTCTGAAAAAACAATAGCCGCCGCTGTTTCTTATACCGCAGATATTGTTCTTGAAGAAGCAAAGATACAGTGTCCCGTCAGAACGGGAAGGCTTAAAAACAGCCTTACCTGCTTAAAGGAAAAAGACAAAGCGGTCATATTCACAAATGTCGAATATGCGGCGGTGGTTGAACTTGGAACAAGCCGTCAGAAACCACAGCCTTATCTTTCTAGAGGTATAGAAAAGGCGGCAAAAATGGCAGGAATAATTTTCAGAGAGGAGATTTTCGGCAATGATTGACATCAAGCCTTATGCGGCAGAAAAGCTGAGGGATATTGCGGCGGTGGAGCTGTCCTTTTATGACGGACTGAGAACATTGCCTGTAATTATAATGACCGAAACAGGCGGCAGTGCTGCAGAGATAATCGGAAATGCCGAGCGGGTAAGCAGTTATATTCTGCAGTTGGACGTTTACGCTGAAACCATGAGTCAGGCGGAGAAGCTTGCGGCACAGGTGTCTGAAGCAATGACTGCAGCAGGCTTCAGGCGTACATTTTCCGAAAGCCTTTACGATGAAAGCACTATGAGAAAGTGTATGAGGTTTTCCTGCGGCGTTGACGAGGTTTCAGGAAGAATACTGAAAATCTGAAAGTCCAGCTAAGAAAAGTCAATAGGAAAAATAAAATTTCACAAAAAAATCACAA
>CAZGRB010000171.1:0-4938 GCA_964527695.1 uncultured Ruminiclostridium sp. | reverse complement strand
ACCGAGAACGATATATCCGTTTGCGTCGGTAAGGTTACCGTAGCTGTCTACTGAAAATACACCGCTTCTGGTATAGAAAATGTTGCCTGCTTCGTCGATTACCTGGAAAAAGCCTTCACCCTCAATAGCACAGTCATAAACACTGTCGGAATAAGTAAAGCCCGACTGCGTCATAACCTGGTTTACAGTACCGAGAGAAGAACCGTAACCTATCTGAGTGGGGTTTGTACCGCCCGAAGTAGCGCTGCCTGAGGAAGCGCCGGCCTTTGTCTGGTAGTATACATCCTTGAAGGTAACTGTACTTGTTTTATAACCTGTTGTATTTACGTTGGAAACGTTATTACCGATAACGTCCATTCTCTGGTTATGCGTTTTCATTCCGGCAACACCGGAGTATAATGATTTCATCATAATGGTATGTCCTTTCCATAGCCACCGCTGCTGTTCGTCAATCGGTCGGAACAGCTGAAATCTCCTTGAAGCATTGGTGCTTCTCGGTCCGACTTATATAATTACGGTGGAATCAATGTTTGTGAAAATGTTTCCTTTAAGGTCGTCAGCCGAAACTGTTGTAATGACCTTGTTGTTCTTTACGCTTACTACAAACGCCGTGCTGTCCACAAGAATAAGACTTTCCTCGCTTCCCTTTTCTGCGGCGATTTCCACGCCCTTGTTAAGACGGTCTATCTTGTCGTTTTCAACCACGTCTATCTGTCTGCTTTCCAGACGTCTTATTGCGTGCGCTGAAAAATCCACTTCCCTTTTTCTTATTTCAGAATCAAGAGCCTTTGCGAAACTGTTTTCCGCATCCGGGGCAGGAGTGTTTATCTGCGGGGAAATGTTACCCGTGGTAACGCCTCCGATAGCACTGCGCTGAGCTAAGTATTCACTTATCAGCATTTGAAATCCTCCTATTGGAAAAGCTCTAAAAGAGAAGCTGATTCATCATCTTCGGATAAATCTTCAATATCCGTGTTATCTGTGGGGTCTGCCGCCGACTGTGCTTCCTCGGTTTCTTCAACCTCGGGGATTGCTGCGATTTCTTCAGTTTCCTCGTCTTCGGTATCAGCTGTAATGCTTTCGAGAGCCTCAAGAAGCTCGCTTATATTACTTGTTTCCGTAGTAGCTGTTGCTGCTTCAGAAATTGCCACAACGTCAGAAGCATTGTAAGCATAACCGTTTATTACAACTCTTACCATACCGTTCTGGATTTCAACCGATGACACCGTACCGCTGTCATAAACGCTGAGACCGTTTGCGTCAGTGCCCTGAACAGTAACCTCCTTACCGATAAGACCTGTTGCATATGCGCCGTATGTTCCTATCTGGTTTCCGACTGTTTCAGCTTCACCGTATACAAGCTTTACGGAATCAAGATTGTAGTTTGTGCCGTCAACGTTTACCTTTACCGTATCTCCGTATGTAACATACTCTACCGTACCCGTGATAAGCTCGCTTCCGCCGTCGCTTACGCCTACTACCTGTCCCACAAGGGATTTTGCGTAGTTCTGCTGCTGCATATCGAGGTTATCCTGCTGTGCCTGAAGGGAGGTAAAGCTTGCCATCTGGGAAATGAACTCAGTGTTGGATGTAGGCTCAAGGGGGTCCTGGTTCTGCATTTCAGCAACAAGAAGCTGATAGAACGAATCCATTGTAACCACGTCATTCTTTTCTGTGGTAAACATATCCTTATACTTTTCGTAATTGTCCTGTATGGTGTTTACTCCGTCAATTGAACTGCCCATTCATTTACTCCTTTCTTAAAAATTAAAGCTGCTGCAAGATTTCAAGGAAATCTTCTTCACTGTCTTCCTGCGGCTGTTCTTCGTCATTTCCGCCGTAGGGGTTTTTGCTGCTTCCGTCATAGCTTTCCTGCATAAGCATTGCTTCTTCCTGACCGCTTACAACCTGATAGCGTTCCAGTTCAACACCGTTGTTTCTGAGTGCTGCGCCGATGTTTTCGGCTCTTGTCTCAAGAAGATGTCTTGTAGCGTCATTTTCCGCTGCAATATTGACTTCAACTCTGCCTTCTGTGCTGACAAGTCTTACTGTGATTTTACCGAGGTTTTCGGGGTTCAGTTCCATTGTGAATTCCGTACGTCCGCCTTCAAATACTTCGGGCTTTGTAAGGATTTCATCAACAATCTGCTGTTCGGGGAGAGGCGCTTCAACTCTGACATCCGTTTCAGCTGTGACAATTTCGGTTTTCTGCGGAATATTTCCTGCAAGCACCGCTGCATTGTCCTGCGCTGTATCAACTGCCTTGATTTCCTGACCGTCATCCTGAGTTTCGGCGGATTCTTCAGCACCGAGACCGAGAATTGAATTAAGCTCGTCTGTTCCGTCCTTGCGGTTGAAAGCCATACTGAAGGCTGTCTGCGTAACTGCGGGCTGTGTTTCCGTCTGCGGTATTTCCTGAGCTGTTACAGGTGCTTCTGTCTGCTTTGCAGCTGTGGTAAGCTCCGCCTTTGTAAGACCAAGCTCTTCACGTGCTGCTGAAAGGATATCCTCCAGAAGACTACCCATATCCGTTTCCTGAGGCGTCTCCGTTGTCTGCACAGTCTCCGTTGTCTGAACAGGTGTTTCTGCCTGAACAGGCTGCTGTACCGCTTCGGGAGCAACTGTCTGCACGGGAATTTCTGCCGTATTCTCAACCGTCTGTGCAAACTGAGCTGTTTCAGCTGCCTGCACGGGAACGGCTTCTGTCTGTGTATCAGACATCTGCGGCTGTTCTGCAAATGCACTCATGACATCCGTCTGAGTTGTTTCAGCGGTAGTTTCTGTTCCGAGAATAGCGGTGATTTCTGTGGTTTCAGAAGCGGTAAACTCAGTAACATTCAGATTAAGACTGAACATATCGCTGTTCTGCAAATCTCCTGTCATGGAAGCCAGAAGCTCCATAATAAGACTCATTACAGGGTCTTCCTCGCTGTCATCGTTCATCTTCTTCAGAATATCGAGAAGTGCGCTGATTATGCGGTCATTTTCCTCTGTATCTCCGCCGGTTGCCTTTGAAACAAGGGATATAACAGTATTTTTAAGCTCTGTCATAACTGTTTCTTCAATTTCGGCACTTATTTCCGTCTCTTCCATTGAAGAAGCTTCAGCGGAATAATCTTTTTCGGAATTATAAGAGGTCTGCCTTACGGTGTTTTCTGTCATCTGCGGTGCGGCAGCTCTCACCTCGGAGAGAATATCGGAAAATCCCGTATCGGAAGCTTTGCTCTGCGGCTGTGACGAAGCGCCGACCATTACTGCGCTTATCGTCATTTCCATTATTTTTTCCTCCTTTCTTCGTTATTTTCAGCATAAGGGCGCACTAACCCTTATACTTATAATACATTATACACAAAAAGGAGATAAAAGTCAATTGATTTCGCACAATATTTCATATTTTCAATAATAAAAATGGGAAATAACTGTATATTTTTACTGATTTTTTGCCGTTTTGTTCCGATAAAAAACTTTATTTTATTCTCAATTGTTCTTTCAGAAATTGTTATTACAAAAAAATATCTCTGATTTTGTCACAATATACAAAAAAGAAAATATCAATTGCAATTCTTGCAGCAATATGTTATACTGAGTTAAGAATATTTCAAAGGAGTGAACGGCATGCCTAAAATTATTATTGCGGACGAACAGCGCAATGCAGAAATCATTTCCGCAATACTGAAAAGCCGCTTCGATACCGTTATGGTTATAAACGGCAGAGGCGTACAGGAAAAGCTGTATGTGGAAAAACCCGACATACTGCTGATTTCCGCCGACTCCCAGATGATAAACTATAAGGCGGTGCTTACCAATATGGTTCGCCGCAACAAGGAATTTGCCGCAATGCCTGTGGCAATAATAGCCGCAAATCCTACCCATGCCGATGAATCCTCCGCAAGGGTGCTCAACGCCGAAATCATCAGGCGGCCTTTCGACCCGCTGGAGCTTGTCAGAAAGGCGGAAGAACTTGCGGAGCAGCTTGTTCCCGCAAAAGAACGTCTTGACTCTGTAACAAAGCTTCATAAAAGGGAATACACCGAAGAAAAAATACAGGAGCTTTTCCCGAAGAAATCAGGAACCCTGTTTCTGGTTGAGGTAGGCAAATTCAAGTTTGCGTCACAGCCTGCCGGCGAGGAGCTTGCCGCAAAGGCGGCGGAGGTTGTAGCAGAGGAGGTAAAGGCTTTCAATGCTATTCTCGGCGTCGAAAAGGACAGGAAATTTATCGGATATATCCCCGACATAAACGAACGCTCAATCTGTATGAGCTGGGGAAAAAAGCTTATTCAGAAAATACAGGAGAGATTCGGCGAGGAAAAGGTCTATGTTTCGGTAGGCTTTGCCTGTAATGACGAAAAATCCTCCACATACAAGGATTTGTTCCAGCTCTGCGACCGTGCAATCTCCCTGTGCAGGGAAAAAGGTAAAAACATAGCTTCATACTATTGATACAGAGGATTATTTTATGGAAAAAACCGCACTGCTTATCAGTGACCAGCTTCAGGATCTGAACAGAATGAAGAACTGGTTTCCGAAGGGTATCACCGTAAAGGGTGTAAACACTTTTTCAGCCGTCCCGTCCGCTCTCAGAAGCGAGCTTCCATCACTTATTATAATAAGAGTACGTGAGTTTGACGATTTCTTCCCTGCTTATGAGGCAATCCGCACTGCTCCCGTTACCGAAAACGTACCCATTATCGCCATTGCCGACCTTGCTATCGGTGATGCACTCAAGGAAAATGTGGATTTAAAGGATACAACCCTTATGGGAAGCTCCGTTACCGACGGTTATATGATGAAGATTATCGGTGACGCAATGGGAATACATAATAAGGAATAAGGACGGTGCGCATATAGAAAGTTATGCATATTATTGAGGAAAACCCTTTTGTAAAAGGGCTTTTCCTCAAACTCCTTTCCTAAAACTTTCAGTTTAAATTTAAGACC
>CAZGRB010000170.1:0-4941 GCA_964527695.1 uncultured Ruminiclostridium sp. | reverse complement strand
AGGCAGGGGCAGATGAAACCGCCGATATTACCGTAAACCGTGCAGACAGTCATCTGTATCAGGGTAAGGAAAGCGGCAGAAACAGAATAGTGATGTAATAAGAACAGCGTAACAGGTGCTCCCTGTTACGCTGTTTCAGTTATTCAGGCTCGTTGAGGATATTGATTACCTCGTCATTTTTTTCTACAAAGCACAAATCCTCATTCATCATAATGATAAGCACTTTTTCGCCTTTTTTTATATCCGTTTCATTTTCCGAAAGGGCAGGGCGGGTGTAGGTGCGGTTTTGGTAGAGAAATTCTATTTCTCCGTATCCGTCGCCGTCTATATCGGCAGTGCAGACGGCTTCCGTTCCGCTTAAATCCTCGTTTTTCGGAATGGGTCTGCTCCGTGCTTTCCTAAGTATGCGGACAACCGCAAAATTCATAAACATTCCGCACATAACACAGACGGGAAAGCTTACCAGAGCGTTCACCTGAAGCAGTGTCAGCAGTATTCCCGCTGTGCCGAAGGCCATAAAGAAAAGGCACAGCAGGGTTATGTTGTGGGGAATGAAATCCTCCGTGGGGATAACCTTTCCTTTTATATTATGAAGCCTTGACTCCATACCGAAGGAGCGGATTTTTTCCATATAACGGAGAATAATATCAATTGTAAAGGCAACCGTTGAAACAATGGTTACCATAACATAAAAAATCATCAGTCTTTTTTATCCTGAGTAAGAATTTCAAACTGTACCGTACCCACTCTGAAATCCTGAAGGGATTTTACGGTAATAATGAAATCATCTGTTCTGATTGAGTCGTTTTCTTCGGGGATTCTTCCGAAAAGCTCAAAGAGCCAGCCGCCTACGGTATTGCTGTCCGTGTCAATACGGTAGTCCATAGCTCTTGCTTCAAAAAAGCGGTTGAAATCATTCTGGGAAACCTCGCCGCTTGTTTCAAATACGGTTTCGGAAATAAACTTTACGGGAGCGGTTATTTCGTCGCTTTCGTCCCAGATTTCACCTACAAGCTCTTCAATTATATCTTCAAGTGTTACGATACCCTCGGTGCCGCCGTACTGGTCAACAACAACCGCAAGGTGAAGCTTGTTCTTCTGCATCTGCTTTAATACGTCGGAAATCTTCATCAGATTCGGAATATGAAGGGTATCCTGCATTATATCACGGATTGTAAAGCTTTCTCCTCGTACAATCTTTTCAAAGAAATCGTGCTGCGTAATTACGCCCACAATATGGTCAACGGTTTTTTCATATACGGGAAGCCGTGAATACTGTTCCTTCAGGAAAAGCTCCTTCACCTTTTCTTCCCCTGCGTTTATTTCAACTGCAACTACATTGACTCTGGGGGTGATAACTTCGGAAACGATTGTTTCATCAAAGACAAGAGCACTTTTTACAAGGCTTCCTTCCTGTTCTTCAAGAACACCCTCATCATCAATTTCATCAATAATGCTTAAAAGCTCCTGCTCTGTTATGCTTACTTCCTTGTTCTTATTTGCAAAAATCTTGTTTGCACCCTTCTGGAGTAAGATAAAGAATGCGGAAAGGGGAGTGAATACCGTCATAAGGAAGGTCATTACACCGCTTATGGCACAGGCGAAGGTTTCTGCATTTGATTTTGCAATGGTTTTCGGGAGAATTTCGCCGAAAATAAGCACAACAATGGTTACAACCACTGTGGAAACCACGGAACCTGTATCTGCGTCCTTGAGAAGGTCGATAAACAGAACCGTAGCCAGCGAAGATGTAAGAATATTTACGATGTTGTTGCCGATTAAGATAGT
Source organism: uncultured Ruminiclostridium sp. (assembly GCA_964527695.1). Lineage (GTDB taxonomy): Bacteria > Bacillota > Clostridia > Oscillospirales > Ruminococcaceae > Ruminiclostridium_E. The sequence continues at coordinate 3,153 of CAZGRB010000170.1, read as the reverse complement.
TGTGAGGGTTTTGTCGTATTTTTCAATGATTTTAAGGGCGCGGGCTGCAGATTTCTTTCCGTTCTCAGCCTTGCTTCTTAGTCTTATCTTGTTTGCACTGGTATAAGCTGTTTCCGAAGCAGAGAAAAATGCGGAAAAGCAGATTAAGAAAAAGATAATTACAAGCGTCCCTATGTGTTCGTCCATGATGAAAATTTGTTCCTTTCGCAAATAAAAACTATATTGCTGCTTGTACAGCTCTTTATATTATCTCATATTTCCGCATTTATGTCAAGTGAGAAGCAATTCCTTTGCTGAAAATTAGCAAAACCTCTTGACAATAATTCAAAAAGTGATATAATGTATTTAGCACTCTAAGGTTAAGAGTGCTAAACCGCAAAACTACAAAAGAAAGGTCTTGATACAAATGGCAAAAAAGCAGTTTAAGGCGGAGTCAAAAAGACTTCTGGATATGATGATAAACTCCATTTATACTCACAAGGAGATATTCCTGCGTGAACTTATTTCCAATGCGAGCGACGCTATGGATAAGCTTTATTTCAAGTCTATGCAGGAAAACCTCGGCATAACACGTGAAAATCTCGAAATTTTTCTGACCGTTGACAGAGAAAACCGTATCGTTACAATCAAGGATAACGGTATCGGTATGAATAAGGAAGAACTTGAAAACAACTTAGGTGTTATTGCACAGTCGGGCTCTTTCAAGTTCAAGCAGGAAAACACCGATACAGACAAGGACGAGGTTGACGTAATCGGTCAGTTCGGTGTAGGCTTCTATTCCGCATTCATGGTTGCAAAAAAGGTTGTTGTGGAAACAAAGAAGTACGGCGAGGAAACCGCTTACCGCTGGGAATCCGAGGGCGTTGACGGCTACACCGTAAAGGAAACCGAAAAGGACGACTACGGTACACTCATTACCCTTTATATAAAGGACAACACTGAGGAAGAGGATTACGACGACTTTACAATGGAATACAAAATCAGGGGTCTTGTATCCAAGTATTCCGACTATATCCGCTATCCTATCAAGATGAATGTGTCCCATTCCCACCTGAAGGAAGGCACAGAGGACGAGTATGAAACACATACCCACCTCGAAACATTAAACAGCATGGTGCCTATCTGGAAGAAGAGCAAGAGCGAACTTACCGAGGAACAGTACAACGAGTTCTACAAGGAAAAGTTCATGGATTTCGCTGACCCTGCAATCCGCATCCACTCCAAGACTGAGGGCACAGCTACCTACAATGCGCTTTTATTTATCCCCTCACGTGCTCCTTTTGACTACTATTCAAAGGAATATGAAAAGGGCTTACAGCTTTATTCCAGCGGCGTTCTTATTATGGACAAGTGCTCCGACCTGCTCCCCGACTATTTCAGCTTTGTAAAAGGACTTGTGGACAGTGAGGACTTATCCCTCAACATCTCCCGTGAAATGCTCCAGCACGACAGACAGCTTAAGCTTATCGCAAAGAGCATAGAAAGAACAATCAGAAACGAGCTTAAGAAGACACTTGCAAACGACCGTGAAAAGTATGAGGCTTTCTGGAAGAATTTCGGCTTACAGATTAAATACGGTCTTTACAACAACTACGGAATGGACAAGGAAAATCTCAAGGATTTACTCCTGTTCTATTCCTCCGCAGAAAAGAAGCTTACTACCCTCAGCGAATATGTAACACGTATGAGAGAGGGTCAGGAAATCATTTATTTTGCAAGCGGCGAAAGCGTTGCAAAGATAGACGCACTGCCTCAGACAGAAATGCTCAAGGAAAAGGGCTATGAAATTCTCTATCTTACAGATAATGTTGATGAATTTGCGCTTCAGATGCTTGTTGAATACGACGGCAAGGAATTCAAGTCTGTTCAGTCCAGCGATGTTGACTTTGAAACAGAAGAGGAAAAGGCAAAGAAGAAGGAAACCCTTGAACAGAACCGTGATATGCTTGAGGAAATGAAGAAGGCTCTCGGCGATAAGGTTGCCGATGTGCGCATTTCTGCAAGACTCCGTTCTCATCCTGTATGCCTTACAAGCGACGGCGCATTCTCTCTTGAAATGGAGAAGATTTTAAGCGGTATGCCCGACGCGGGACAGAACAAGCCCAAGGCAGACAAGGTGCTTGAAATCAACGCTAACCATGCTATTTTTGAAAAGCTCCGCTTCCTCTGCGACAATGATAAGGAAAAGCTTGCGGTATACGCAGACATTCTCTTTACACAGGCTATGCTTATCGAAGGTATGGCAATCGAAGACCCTGTTGATTACTGCAATAAGGTGTGCGGACTTATGTAATGATTTACAACACACGGGCGGATAATATCCGTCCGTGTATATTTAAAAAATATTTCAAAAACCCCTTGACAACCATTATTTTATATGTTATAATAATCAAGCTGTTCTAAAGACAGCAGGTTGCTTTATGCACTAACGGTTTTTACCGCCTGCCGAGGAATGGGAAGATATGAAACTATCGTCCTGCCGTCTTTAGCGGCGGGATTTTTTATATTTCCTGCTTATGTAACAGCAAAATTTTACAAGGAGGAAAATTCATGGCAAGCGAGAAGATTTTACAGGCTAAACAGCAGTATGTTGACGAACTCGCAGCAAAGCTTGAAAAGGCTGCTGGCGGTGTTATCGTTGACTATCGTGGAATCACAGTTGCTGATGATACCGTACTTCGTAAGGAGCTCAGAGAAGCAGGTGTTGAATACTTTGTAGTTAAGAACACTCTTTTAAAGAGAGCTGCTGAAAAGGCTGGTATCGCAGGTCTTGACGAGCATCTCGAAGGCACAACTGCTATTGCTCTTCACGAAGAAGACATCATTGCAGGTCCTAAGATTCTCTTCAAGCAGGTAGAAAAGTCCAAGGGTGCTTTTTCCGTTAAGGTAGGTTTCATCGGTAAGGATACTATCACAGCTTCCGAAGTTGAAGAATACGCAAAGCTCCCCAGCAAGGAAACTCTTGTTTCCAAGCTTCTCTTCATGCTTCAGTCTCCTATGCAGAGACTTGCAATCGCAGCAAGCGAAATTGCAAAGAAGCAGGAAAACGGCGAAGTTGCTTAATTTATGCAACGAGGCAGCATAAGGCTGCTTAAACAATCAACAAAATTATTAATTATGGAGGAACATTAAAATGGCTTCAGAAAAGGTTTT
>CAZGRB010000169.1:0-4977 GCA_964527695.1 uncultured Ruminiclostridium sp. | reverse complement strand
ATCAAGCTTATCTCAGGCGGCAGGGGCAACCTGTGCGTAGTAGGTGACGAGGATCAGTCCATTTATCGTTTCCGTGGTGCAACAATCGAAAATATCCTGTCATTTGAGAATGAATTTGACAGTAAGGTTATAAAGCTGGAGCAGAACTACCGCTCCACTACAAATATCCTTGATGCGGCAAACGCCGTAATCCGCAACAACACCCAGCATAAGGAAAAGAACCTTTGGTCAGACCTGGGCGAGGGTGACAGGATTCAGGTTTACCGCTTCACCGATGAACAATCCGAGGCAATTTTTGCCGCAAATGAAATACTTGAAGCAAAAAAGACTGGTGCGGCATACAGTGATAATGCTGTTCTCTATCGTACCAATGCCCAGTCACGTACCTTCGAGTTAGCTCTCGGAAAAATGGGAGTGCCTTACCGCATTATCGGCGGCACGCGATTCTATGAACGTAAGGAAATCCGCGATATTATCGCATATCTCAGCGTTATCAACAATCCCTTTGATACTGTCCGCCTTGCCCGTATTATAAATGAACCCAAGCGCAGTATCGGCGACGCTACGCAGTCGGAAATCTTCAATATTTCATTCTCTCTGGGCATAAGCCCTATCGAAGTAATGGAACGTTGTGAGGAGTTCGTGACTCTTTCAAGAAAAGCAAAGGTGTTGCTTCCGCTGGGAAGAATGTTCAGGGAGCTTATAAACTCTGCACAGGAACGTGACATAACCGATACCCTTGACGACCTGCTGGAGCAGTCGGGATACCGTGATATGCTGCTTTTACAGGGTGAAGAGGGTGCTGCACGACTTGAAAATATCAAGGAACTTAAATCTGCAATGATTACTTTCTGCGAGGAAAATGAGAGCGCAACATTATTTGATTACCTTGAGCAGGTTGCTCTTATTTCCGACCTTGACAGCCTTGATGACAGCGAGGATCGTGTTGTGCTTATGACAATGCACGCTGCAAAGGGTCTTGAATTTGAGAATGTGTTTATTGTAGGCGCAGAGGAAACTATTTTCCCTTCTTACCGCAGTATTGCCGACGCATTTGAGCTGGAGGAAGAACGCCGTCTCTGCTATGTGGCAATCACAAGAGCAAAGCGAAAGCTTTATGTGACAACTGCCGCAAGCCGTCTGCTTTACGGTCAGACCATGCACAACAAGCTTTCACGCTTTATCGGCGAAATTCCCTCTGATTATATAGAATATACCGACAGGTCTGCCCACACCTCTTTAGGTTCAGGTGCAGTCCGCACCCCGAAGCCCAACTATCTGCGTGACCATACCGCTGTAAGAGCGGCGGCACCTGTTGTTCATCAGTCTTTTTCGGCAGGCGACCGTGTAAACCATAATAAATTCGGCGATGGAACGGTATTAAGTGCTGCGCCTATCGGAAATGACACACTGATTGAGATAAGCTTTGATACGGTTGGTACGAAAAAGCTTATGGCAAATTTCGCAAAAATAACAAAAATAGAATAATATACAAAAAAATCGAAAAAAAATTTCAAAATTCTATGGAAATTTTTGAAATAATATGTTATAATAAGATAATATGATAGAAGAGCTGTTGCTTTACGACGGAAGTCTTTTGAAGGAAGGGGGATGAATTATGCCCGAGCCTATTAACGGTAATGCAGTTATTACCATTGATGAACGATATATGACCGCTCATGTGGTTGTGAATGAACCGCAGTTCGGCGGCAGACCCTATACCTATGAAATGCTTTGTGACGAGCTTATAATGCGTGGTATCCGGTATAATGTCTTTCACGATGACCTAAAAGGGATATTTGATGAAAGAAATTACGGACGCTCTGTGCTTGCCGCAAAGGGCGACCCTGCCGTTGACGGCGTGAACGGAAGTATCAAGTATAATTTTGACTGCTCAGATGTTCAGGTGTTTGAAGAGGACGAGTACGGCAATGTTGATTATCGTGACTTAGGACTTGTAAAAAACATTGAAGAGGGCACTGTTATTGCAGAAATCACCTTTCCCACAGAAGGCGAACCGGGTAAGGATATCCGAGGTATTGTTGCAACACAGACACCTGGTAAACCTGTCTCCGTAAATATCGGCGCAGGTACAAAGCTTTCCGAGGACGGCTCCTGCATTTATGCCGACATCTCAGGAAATCTCCGCTGGACGGGAAAGAATTTCGTAGTTGATAAGGATGTTACAATCAATGGCGACGTTGACGTTTCGGTAGGTAATATCGATTTTATAGGCGATGTTATCATCCGTGGCAACGTTGAAGAAGGCTATGAAATCTACTCAGGCGGCAACGTTACCGTAACAGGTATGGTTACAGGTGCGAGAATCTACGCCAGAGGCAAGATAGATGTAAGAATGGGCGTTGTAAGCTCCAATTTTGAGGGTGAAGATATATCCGCCAACTTCTTTGAGAACTGCACAATTACCGCAAAAGGTAAGCTTACTGCCCAGAATTTTATGGGATGTGAAGTTTTCTGCATCGGAAAGCTTACCGCAAGCGGCGGTAAGGCTGCCATTATCGGCGGCAAGTACACCTGCCTGTCGGATATTGAAGCCAACATTATCGGTTCAGAAACATACACAAGAACAAATCTTGTTTTAGGTAATACAGCAATCCTTGCGGAAGAAAGAATCGACCTTGAAAAGAAGATTGAGGAATTCAAGGTTCAGATTGAACAGCTGGGTATGGTTTGCGATGCGCTTCAGGCACAGAAGAAGGCAGCAGGTTCTCTCCCCGAGGACAGGGAGGATATGCTTGTTACGTCAATAAGAGCAAAATTCGTACATCAGAAGCAGCTGAAGGAAATGAAACGCAGAATAGATGAAATAAATAAGGAAATTGATATAAGCAATGACCTTAGAGTTGTTGCACGACGGGCTATTTATCCCGGAGTTTCAATCCGTATCAACAGTTTACAGTACAATGTTTCCTCAAAATGCGGCAACTGTGTTGCCCGTGTAGGAAACAGCGGCGATATAGAAATACACTAAGGCAAAAGAAAGGCAAATAATGAGCTTTGTATCAGTAAAGGACGTTTATAAGCGTTACAAAATGGGTGAAATTACAATCAATGCTTCCGACGGCATTTCCTTTGATATAGAAAAGGGTGAGCTTGCAATAGTTCTCGGTCCGTCAGGCTCGGGTAAAACTACCGTTCTCAATATGCTGGGTGGTATGGATACCATAGACGAGGGTAGCATAATTGTTGACGGAAAGGATATTGCAAAATACTCCAAAAAGGAGCTTATTTCCTACCGCCGTTATGAAATCGGATTTATTTTCCAGTTCTATAACCTTATTCAGAATCTTACGGCAAAGGAAAATATTGAGCTTGCCGCACAGACCTGCAGTGACTTTATACCTGCCGAAGAAATTCTGGAGCAGGTAGGGCTTGCCGAACGTCTGAGCAACTTTCCCGCACAGCTTTCGGGCGGTGAACAGCAGCGTGTTGCAATAGCGAGGGCGTTGGCGAAAAAGCCCAAGCTTCTGCTTTGTGACGAGCCTACGGGCGCACTTGACTATAACACGGGTAAGATGATACTGAAGCTTTTACAGGATACCTGCCGTAATAACGGTATGACAGTTATTCTTGTAACGCATAACTCGGCGATTGCCCCTATGGCGGACAGGGTTATCCGCCTGAAAAACAGCAAGGTGCGTGAGATAATTGTGAATGAACATCCCACGCCTGTTGAGGATATCGAATGGTAAGGAAACCCAAAATTAGAAGGAAGGACATGATGCTTAGATGAGTTTTCTTGTTTCAAAGCAGCCTGTTTTTAACGCACAGGGCGCTACAGATGCATATGAACTGTCATACTGTTTTGCGTCTTATGATAATGATGAAAATATAACGAAAGATGATATAGCTGACGCCAAGGAATATCTTAAGGTAAATTTCGACCTGATTTTTGACCGTAAGATTGCATATATACGTTTCTCTCCGAGACTTCTTGACGAAAATTTCCACGAGCTTTTCAATAAGGACAAGCTTATAGTTGAAGTAACCACGGAAATGCTTGCCGACCCTGCAACTCTGCAGAAATGTATGCAGCTCCGCCGTCTCGGCTACAGCATTGCTTTCTCGGGGCTTTTATACTCCGAAAAGAATATAAAGCTTTTCAATTTCGCTGATATCATCAGATTTGATATAAATTCCGATGCGGACGATATTATTGCAACTGTAAAAAAATGCCACGAAAAGGGTAAGCTTGCCATGGCTGACCATGTGGAAACACAGGACCAGTTTGAGTTTGCCCGTGACATCGGTATTGACTATATACGAGGCGGCTTCTATTCAAAGCCTGTACTTGAAACCAAACGTTCGGGCGGCCCTATGATAAAGACATTCTTACAGATTCTTGCGCTGTTATACAGTCCCGACCCCAACATTGAGTACATATCTGCGATTATTTCTACCGACCCTGTACTTACAATCAAGCTTTTAAAGGTTATCAATCAGCTTTGCGCCGATAAGGGCAACACCGTTTCCACTGTTCAGCAGGCACTTGTGCTTTTGGGTATAGACCGTCTGAAGGAATGGATTTATCTCGTAGGATTACAGCGTCTTAACCGTAATTCTCCGGGTGAAATCTTAAAGCTTGCATTACTCCGTGCCCGTTTCTGTGAGCGTATTGCCAAGAACTCCAGCGGCGGTGTTGGCGCAAGAAGTATGGAAGTTTATCTGATGGGTCTTATTTCCATTGTAACAGGTGCAAATGATGAAGCTCTCTCCAAGGCTCTTGAAGACCTGCCTGTTTCCGAAGAAATCAAGAACGGTATCATAGGCGGCGGTATATTCAGCGAAATTTATCATCTCTCCTGCGCTTATGAAAACGGTAGCTGGGAGGATGTGAAGATGTGCGCAGCAGGCTGCGGCATCGACCTTGAAGCACTCCGTTTTGAATATATCGAAGCGCAGAGCTTCGTAAAGAAATACGGAAGCTTCGGCGGATAAATCAAAAATCAGCTTTTC
>CAZGRB010000168.1:0-4986 GCA_964527695.1 uncultured Ruminiclostridium sp. | reverse complement strand
GTTGTATGGTATACTAATACTGAGGTGATTGTATGTATCGACGGATAAGAGATTTACGAGAGGATAACGATTATACACAGAAGGATATTGCAAAAATACTGAATTGTTCACAGCAAGCTTACAGTAAATATGAGCTGGGTCAGCGTGACATACCCACCGAAATCCTTATCGCCCTTGCTAAATTATATAACACCACCTCAGATTACATTTTAGAACTCTCCGATGAACGAAACAGAAAATAACTCCCGTACACATTTTTGTGCGACGGGAGTTTTCTTGATTTTGCTTGTCAAGTCCACAGCTTTTTCAGTTCCTGTTCTGTAATTTCTCTTGATTCCCCGGGTGCAAGCTTCGGGTCAAGGTCTATTCCGCCCATGCGGACTCTTTTAAGGTGAACTACTCTGTTCCCTGCCGCCTGCATCATCCGTTTTACCTGATGATATTTCCCCTCGTGGAGAATAAGTCTTACTACATGGGAATCCTCCGTAGGAATAAGCTGTGCAGGAAGGCATTTTTCATCTCCGTCAATAATCATCCCCGAAGCGAAAAGCTCTGTATAATGCCCCTCGGCAGGATTTTCAAGAGTTACGATATATTCCTTTTCAATATGCTTTTTCGGGGAAAGCATATTGTGTGCAAGAGCTCCGTCGTCTGTGATAAAAACAAATCCTTCAGTATCCTTGTCCAGCCGTCCTGCAGGAAAAAGCCCCTTTCTCCTGAAATCGGGCGGAAGGAGCTCCAGCACCGTTTCACTGAGACCGTCACGGGTTGCGCACACAACACCGTCGGGCTTATTCAGCATTATATACATAAATTGTCTGTAATTTATCTCTTTTCCGCCGACAGTTACGCTGTCCTTTTCGGGATCAAGCTTCATATCCCCGGATTTCACAGTGATTCCGTTTACTGTTATCTGCCCCTTTTTTATCATTGCTTTTGCATCGGAACGGGAAATTGCGGCCTGCTCGGATACAAATTTATCAATACGCATATTCTGTATTTCTCCTTTTGCTTTCTCTGACGATTATACCATAAAATCAGCGGCAAGTAAAGGGATTTTTACTCTCGGATGTGTAATACTTGACATAACTGTAAATAAATACTATAATTATAATCAGGAAAAAAATTTCACCGAAAGGACTATATTATGAAGCGTACAGACTACATTTCCTGGGATGAATATTTTATGGGGATTGCTCTTTTCTCCGCCCAGAGAAGCAAGGATAATTCCACTCAGGTAGGAGCGTGCATCGTGAACAGCGACAAGAAAATTGTTTCGGTAGGATACAACGGTATGCCTACGGGCTGTGCTGATGATGATATGCCGTGGGAGAGAACGGGCGAAACCTCTCTTGATACAAAATATCCCTTTGTCTGCCATGCAGAACTTAATGCCATTTTAAACAGCAGTATGAACGGTGTGAACGGGGCAACTCTTTATGTGACGCTTTTCCCCTGCAATGAATGTGCAAAGGCAATTATACAGTGTGGAATCAAACGTGTTGTATACCTTGAAAACAAGTATGCCGACACTGAAAGCGTAAAAGCCTCACTTTTCATGCTGGAAAAATGCGGAGTTAAGGTTGAATCCTATAAATCCAGCGGAAGAACAGTAACCCTGAGTCTGTAAACAAACCTGCGCACCTAAAAATCAAATGCCTATACGGAAATTCCCGCCAAGTCATTTTATGACTTGGCGGGAATTTTTCTGTTCACAAATCATTCGGGAATAATTCTGAACTGCGCTTCAAGCTTCGGAATAGGAACACGATACTTTTCGCTGAGCTCGGGGCCGCAGGAATTTGAACCTACACCTGCCATTCTGTAATCTATGCAGATTACGTTATCCGTGCATTTTTCCAGTTCAAAGTTGTGGCGTTTTGCCGCAAGCTCTTCCTCGGTGTATTCGGAAGCATTGAAAGAGAAATCCTCGCCTGCCTCAAAACGTATTTTTACGTCACCATCAGTAAGCGTCATATATTCACAGCCGTAGTGTGATGAATTTTCCTGAGGTCTTGTATAATCCTCGTGCATTTCACTGATAGGCGAGCTGAAATTACCCATCCAGGAGGCCCTGTGCTTATCAATATAGCTTTCATAAGGGCCGTAGCCGAAATATTCCACGCTGTCAAAGCTTTTAGGTACAAAAAGTCTGAGTCCGAAACGAGGAAGGAATGTAACCTTATTTGTGGTTCCGATACTGCAGTTCATAAGCAGCTCACCGTTTCCGTTTATAGTATACAGAACATCTGCATAGGCAAAGGGCTGATAAATGCTCCAGCCGAAGGACTGCTTAACTGCAATTTCAACACCATTTTCCATATTATTAACATGGGTGCTGTAAACCTTCACGATATAATCGTTAAGGTGCGCCCTGTACCAATCACCTTTCATAACGTCATTGTCCGTAGGCGCACGGAAGAAATTGAACTGCATGGGCTTTGAAAGAATTTCCGTGCCGTTATTCCTTATAGATTCAAAGCAGGCAGTTCGTTTATTGAAAACATATTCAGTCTTCCCTGCCTTTATCGTTACCGAAAGGGGCTCGTCAGAATATGAAACTTCATTTCTGCAGACACACTCAGGCTGTTTTTCTGCTTTATGTAAAAGCAGCTGGTCGAAGCATACCTCATATCCCTTTTCGCACCATAAGGTATCCTGCTTTGCAGTAAAGATAAAGCGGATATATGCGGTTTTTCCGTATTGAACGGAAGCTTCGGGAATTATGATTTCCGCTGTATCCATAGGCATAACGCTGAAATCAAAGCTGCCCTGTGCATACACACCGCCGTCGTATGTAATTTCAAATCTTCCGTCAAGGATATCCCCTGCATTTACAAAATTCAGAAGATTTTTAATTGTAAAGCCGCCGTCGGAACTGCCTTTTTCAACTCTTACAGGGCGGTAAACCTGTTTCAGTTCAAGCAGACCTGTGTGGGGGCGTCTGTCAGGATAAACGAGACCGTCCATGCAGAAATTGCCATCATTGTGGCGTTCACCGAAGTCACCGCCGTAGCCGTATTTTTCCTTTCCGTCATCGGTTTTGCCAAGGGAGAAGCCGTGGTCGCACCATTCCCACACGAAGCCGCCGCAAAAGCGTTCGTTGGAATGGAAAGTATTGTGATAATCTTCTAAATCCCCGGGGCCGTTACCCATAGCGTGGCAGTATTCGCACAGCATATAGGGGCGTGTTTCATTTTCGTCAGTGAGAAATTTCTCCATTTCCGCAATAGGCGGATACATCTTTGAAACCACATCAAGAACATCATCAGATGTATCATCAAGCTTATGGGTGCTTTCGTAGTGGATGAGACGTGTGGGGTCAACTGTTCTCAGAAATTCAGCTGCTGTCCTTAAATTTGTACCGTAGCCGCTTTCATTTCCGAGAGACCAGAACACAACGCAGGGACGGTTTCCGTCACGGACAGCCATAAGCTTCGCACGGTCAATGATTGCTTCCCTGAAACGCTCATCACTTGCAAGAAGCGCAATACCGTCATAGCCCTTTGACCATTTGAAATCGTTGTAAACTTCAACACAGCCGTGCATTTCAAGGTCAGCCTCATCAATCACATAGAAGCCGTATTCGTCGCAGAGCTGGTAGAACACAGGAGAGTTAGGATAGTGGGAGGTGCGTATGCCGTTAATGTTGTGGCGTTTCATAAGAGTGAGGTCGGTTTTCATCTGCTCTACAGAGGCATAATAGCCTGTATCGGGGTAGCTGTCATGGCGGTTTACACCACGGAATTTTACAGCCCTGCCGTTTATTTTAACAACACCGTTTTCGATTTCTATTCTTCTGAAACCAACCTTTTCGCCGATAATTTCGGTATCGGTTTCGATTACAAGATTATAAAGATAAGGCGTTTCAGCAGACCATAAGCTGACATTATCAACACGAATTTCAAGCTTTGTGCCTTTATTCGGACTGCCCTTGAAAATTACATTTCCGTCCTTATCTGAAAGAGTAATTTCTATATTTATCTTATCATCATACGCAAAGTTTTCATAGGGATAAGCTATAAATTCTAATACGGCAGACTTCATATCATCGGAAAGAATTGTTCTGATGCGGTAATCCTCAAGTCTTTTTTCGGGACGAGACATTACATAAACATCACGGAAAATGCCTGATAATCTGAACTTGTCCTGATCTTCTAAATATGTGCCGTCGCACCACTTAAGAACGGCAACAGTTATTTCATTTTCACCCTCGTAAAGCATATGGGTAATATCAAATTCCGAAGTCATATGTGAAACCTGGGAATAACCTGCGAACACGCCGTTTATGTAAAGATAAAGACAGCTGTCCACGCCCTCGAAGGTAAGGATTTTACGAAGGCCGTCGGGGGTATAATTATAGTCTCTGCTGTAAACGCCTACGGGAATATCATCGGGAACGTAAGGCGGGTCGTATGTTATGGGATAGCAGACATTTGTGTACTGGGGCTTATCATAGCCGTGAAGCTGCCAGTTTGAAGGAACGGGAATAGTACTGTCCGATTTTAACGATATGAAATCGTCGGGCATATCAATGATGCTGTCATAATATTTGAATTTCCAGTCACCGTTGAGTAGCTCCATAAATTCGGAATCATATCTGCTTTCAAAGGGGTTCTGTGTTTTTCCGAAGGGAATAAAGTAACGATGAGGGGCAAGAGTGCCTATGTGCAGTGCCTCAGGGTTTTCGTGATAAATCATATGGCTCCTGGGAGTGCCGCTTTCTGAAATCAATGACATATCCATGGTAATGCTCCTTTTACTTGTATATATTGATAAGTCAAAGTTCTTATCTGTTTGTATTATACAGGACAGAGACATCAAAATCAATCAATAATATTATAAAAATATAACAATATTAACATAAAATTTATTTTTTACAGTAAAAAGCACAGCCTGCGTGTAATCACCGCAGGCTGTGCTGTATTTTTTTGATGAATCGTCCGCCGCTCACAAAATCGCAGCTTGCGACGGCTGAGCCGACAT
>CAZGRB010000167.1:0-5051 GCA_964527695.1 uncultured Ruminiclostridium sp. | reverse complement strand
GCATCGCCCTCTGCACCAACGGTGCAGAGGGCGGACGGCGGACTCTGTCCGCCGTCGTATGCACCCTCATACAGAAGAAGCAGGCATTTAAAAAGTAAATACTGTGGCAGAAACAGCGGCAGCCACCTGTTACGGTTCTGCCGTTTCTCATGTATGATTATTATCAGACATTGTAAAAGGCAGGTGTGAAGACTGTCATTTTTCCTACATTATTTTTTTACTGTGAAATTTAATAATGTTAATCATTTTTTCACGTTATTATCACATTTATAATTTAGAATAAAAGTACAGAAGAAAAGAAAGAATAAAACGAGAAAGGAATGTGCTATGGAACAGAATTACAATTATAATTACAATAATCAGTATAACGGACAGCCCAAAGCAAAGAAGGGCAAAATCGGAACAGTAATCGCACTTGTTGCCGCTGTGGCGATTATCGGTGGCGGTGCAGGCTTCGGCGGTGCATATCTCGCTTCAAATTCCATCGGCATAATCGGCGGCGCAGACGGCCCTACGGTAATTATAGCAGGCGATGAAGCTGATGACACATCCTCCTCAAAGGATGAAAACGACAAGTCGGATAATAAAAATGACGGTTTTAAGGACAGCGGTGCTTCTGACGGTGATATTGCAGGTGCGCTCAGCGCAATCAACAGCTCCGGAAGCTCGGGAACGTCAAAAATACATCCCGATGATGTGGTTGCCACAGGTGTGAACGGCGAGTACACCACAACAGAGCTTTATGAGGCTGTAAATGACACTGTCGTTCTTATCAAGGTGTATACAAACTCATCCTATAGCGATTATTACAGCTACTATGATTACTATTTCGGTTATTCCGACCCTGATGATTACAAGAACCAGCAGGATAAGGAACCTGTTTATTCAGGTTACGGAAGTGGTGTTGTATTTACAGAAGATGGTTATATTCTCACAAATGCCCATGTAGTTGACGGTGCTGAAAAGCTTGTTGTTGTTGTAAATGATTATGATGATGCAGGTGTTACCTACGAATATGAGGCAACAGTTGTAGGTTCCGATTCTTCCACAGACATTGCAGTTATAAAAATTTCACGTGATGAGTCTTTTGTTGCGGCAACTATCGGCGACAGCGACACTCTCAAGGTAGGTCAGGATGTATGTGCTATCGGTAATCCGGGCGTTACAGGAGATGTAATGTTTGAGCATACCATGACAAAAGGCATTATTTCAGGCCTTAACCGTGTCAGCCTTTCTGAAGGCTACAGCTTAAGCCTTATTCAGACTGATACCGCTATCAACAGCGGCAACTCGGGCGGCGGACTTTTTGATATGTACGGTAACGTTATCGGCGTTGTAAACTCCAAGATTGTTACAGATACCTATGAGGGAATCGGTTTTGCACTTACAATCAACGAGGCAAAGCCTATCATGGAGGATCTTCTCAATTACGGTTATGTAAAGAGCAGACCTGTACTTGGTATAGTAACTGTTGAACTGAACGAATACCGCGCAGAACTTTACGGCGTCAGAATTTCCAAGGGTCTCCTTGTTTCTGAAATACGCAAGGACGCTGAGGCAGCCAAGAGCGATCTGAGAGTTTCTGATGTAATTACAAAAATCAACGGTGTAAATGTTGAAACAGTTTCCGATGTTCAGACTATTATTTCAAAATTCAAGGCAGGCGATACAATTACAGCTACTGTTGCCAGAGCAAACGGCAGTACCCTTGAAAGCATTGAAATTGATATTGTTCTTTCCGAGAGCAGCGGATAATTAATTACGCTTACGAGATTTCCCCTATAATACACAAAGCGAGGGCGGCAGGTTTTCAGGAACCTGCCGTTCTTGCTTTGTTTTCGGGCGGCAGCGGAGCTGCCGCCGTGCATTTTCCGCCATCGGCGGAAAATGCAAATTGCGGACGCTGCCACGGCAGCGTCCGCAATTATCTGAACCTGATTTCATAATTTATTCATTTCCGCTACAAGCAGCTCCTGAAGAGAAGCATAATAAAGAGGGAATAATGCCTCAACACAGCCGAGGACAAACATATTCCTGTTATTGATTGCAGCAAGCTCATGTCCGTAGGTGTATATCCAGCGTCTGAACCATTCCGTGTCAAAAGCAGGTTCAGTTTTCTTGGTACGTACAAGCCATGACATTGACTTGAAGCTGTCTTCAACTATTCCGTCGGGATTGTGGAACCCATAACGCTCAAGAATATCATAAATCTGTCTTATATGATTATCCTTCAGAGTGCTTTGTTCGGCATACTTCCTTATAAAGGGAAGTCTGATAGCGAAGCTGTAACGCAGCACATCAAGCACTTCACGGAAATGCTCAGTGCCCATTTCGCCGATATGGGAATCTTCAAGCACAATACCCAGATTTCTGAAACATTCAGGGTCAGTTATGTCGTTGAGACCGATTCTGAAGATATCCTTGACATTTATGTTGTAAAAATCATTTTCAGCAACAAGGTAGCAGTATCTTACAGCGTTGAAAAGCGATTCGGACGCCATATCAACTATTGAGGCAATCCGCCTCAGCGATTCATCAACTGTCAAATATTTCACCTCATTCTTCTATTCCGTAAACTATTTTTTCATAATCCTTTACAGGCATAGGTCTTGCAAAATAGAAGCCCTGTGCCATATCACAGCCGAGCTTTGAAAGCAAAGACGCCTGTTCCTTTGTTTCGATACCTTCACAAATTGTGTAGATATCAAGAGATGAAGCAAGCGAAACAACACATCCGATAATTTTGCTTGCATTTTCTTCTTCGCTTGCGTCCTCAGTAAGGAAGGAACGGTCAATTTTCAGAACATCGACAGGTAAATCCTTCAGCATATTGAGTGAAGAATATCCTGTTCCGAAGTCGTCAATTGAAACGTGGAAGCCTGCGGCTTTGATTTTTGAAAATACATTCATAAGAATGTTGATGTTTTCATATGCTGCACTTTCAGTAATTTCAATTTCGAAATATTTTGTCTCGATATCGTATTCCTCACAGCATTTTCTGAGCGTTTCGACGAACTCAGGGTCGGTGAAATGGAGACGGGACATATTGACTGAAATTATTTTGGGAGTAAAGCCTTTGTTTTTCCAGGCTTTCTGAAGCTTGCAGACCTCTCTGAACATATAGAAATCAAGCTTTGTGACAAAGCCGTTCTTTTCAAAAACAGGAATGAATTTACCGGGGGAGATTATTTCGTCCCCATGATACCAGCGCACCAGCGCTTCCGCACCGATAACCTCGTCGCTGTTTCCCCTGAGGGTATATTTGGGCTGAAGATAAACAACAAATTCACCCTTTTCGAGCCCCTCTTCCATTGTATCCTCGATATACTTCTCTTCTCTCAGGTCGTGAAGCATTGATTTGTCAAAGAAGCAGTAGTAGCTTTCGTTGGAATTCTTTATGGAAGCACGTGCGATACTTGCACGGTCGTAAACCGCACGGATTTTCATATTGGGGTCGGTAATAAGATATATACCCATTGAAACGGAAATCTTTATATCCGTAATCTGGTATTCAATATCGGAAATTATGTTTTTAACAAGCTCAATAACATCATCTTCCTTTTCATATTCCGCAAGAATATTGAAATGGTCGCCGCCGTTGCGTGCAAAGAGGTCGTTGCTTCCGATGTCACGTGCTATTATACGGGCAACCTGCTTCAGGACTTTGTTGCCCCCTTCGTAGCCAAGAGTATCGTTCACAGTCTTGAATTTATCAATATCAAGGCAGATAAACGCCAGATTAAGACTTGTATCCAAAAGCTTCTTGTCATAATTTTCCATGAAGCTTTTCCAGGAAGCATAGCCTGTCAGGTCGTCAATATAATTGATTTTATTGTTTTCGTCAACAATCTCGTTGGCTTTTTTGCGCATACGGTATGTATAATAAAGAAGATATGCCGCAAGAATAAGGAATACAGCCGCAAGACATATTACCAGATGATAAAGAGGTGTTATTACATTGGCGGAAGAGTCCCTTACTGCACTGCATGGCACGAATGAAACCATTGTCCAGTTGTTTGTGCTCATTGAACAGACAGTCATGAAGTATCTTACACCATTGAATGTAATAATTTCAGAAATCCTTGTGTTTTTCTGACTGAGGGCTGTCTTGAAGAAATTGATGTTGTTTTCCGCTTCAAGAATTACAGGCAGATTGTCGCCGACATTAATGGAAATTATGGGGTCCTGAGCACCGTTCATTACGATACCGTTTGAATCAACTACAAAGCAGTTATGTGTAACTCCGTACATATTAAATGTGGTTGCATTGTAATTTGAGGGGTCGCTTTTTCCTACAAGAGCGCCGACAATTGCGTCATTTCTGTATACAGGAACGGTATACAGGCTTTGAGAAGTCAGTATAACCTTATTTCCGTTCAGCGAATCCGTGGCAAAAGAACGGGGGTTTATACTCATTTCCCCGTATACCTTTCCGTCAATCGTTACATAGGCGATTTCAGTGAACTTTCCGTCTGAAAGACAATGGTCGATATAGTCAAGAATAACATCGTCAGTCATTTCATCTGAACGTGAAAAGCTTACCGAATAACCGCTTAGGGTGCTGAGGGAAGCCTGAAGGCGCATATCTGTATAATCACTTATGTTTTTTGTGGCTGGAATAAGAATGCTTTTTGCGTTTTCTTCAATGCCTGAGTTTGCACTGATGCTGTAAAGCACGCCGGCGCCTATGGAGAATAAAGCAATTACTACTGCAATTACTGCCAGCAAAACTATAATCAAGAAGCCTTTCTTTTTATTTGCTTTTTTGTCAGCAGGCATTAAGACGCCTCCTTTACTGTCCGTATATAATAAGGTGTGGATTGTACATTTGCATACATACAATATTATAACATTTTTTATGGGCAATTTCAATAGATTTTTGACGGTTTTGTATACATATAAAGAAAAAAGCAGAGGTTTTAGGGCAGGTTGCACAAAGGTTACAATTTTCAAAAAACAATGTCAAAAAAATAAAGCCTCGTCATTGACGAGGCTTTATGTGGGGTGGGTAGAGGGAGTCGAACCCTCGATCTTCGGGACCACAATCCGAC
>CAZGRB010000166.1:0-5105 GCA_964527695.1 uncultured Ruminiclostridium sp. | reverse complement strand
CTTCAATAACGGATACGCAAGAGTTTGTTGTACCTAAGTCAATACCAATAATTTTAGCCATAATAAATTGCCTCCTTATTATTTATATAAGTTTTAATTGTTGTCTTTACTGTGCAACTGTTACCATTGCAAATCTTAAAACCTTTGTGCCTATTTTGTAGCCCTGCTGGAATACTGTAACAATCTTACCGCTTTCCAGTTCACTTTCAACCTGCTGAACTGCCTGATGCACCGCAGGGTCGAAATCTTCAGTCTGCACCTTTTCGACACCAAGCTTTTCAAGTGTTCCCATAAAGGAATCATATATGAGCTTTACGCCTTCCTTGTACTTTTCATCTGTCGTTTCCGCCTGCAGCGCTCTTTCCAGATTGTCAAGAACGGGTAAGAATTCTCCCACCACTCTTGCTGTAATTTCAGGGGTAAGCTCTGTGCGTTCCTTTGCTGTACGCTTGCGGTAGTTGTCATATTCCGCCATGTTGCGCATCAACTGATCCTTGAGCTTTGCTATTTCTTCGTCCTTGGGATCTGCGGCAGGCTCAGCCTGTGCTTCCTCCTCAGTCTTTGGTTCAAGCTCTTCTGTTTCGATTTCTGTTTCTTTCTTACTCATCTTTCTTTGCCTCCTTGTCTATTGCAAGCGGCATTGCTTCCTGCTCCTGAGTCAGAAGGTCGGAAACCTTGCTTGCGAAATATTCTATATATGGTATTATCTTTTTATAATCAACTCTCAGCGGTCCGATTACACCGAAGCTTCCCGCTTTCTCGCCGCCCTTTAAGAAAGAGCCTGTAATCATACTGGAGTTGGAAATAACGAATGTATCATCTTCTCTGCCGAACATTACGCTGAGTCCTGAAAATGTATTGTCAAGGAATTTGGAGAAGTCGTTGCGCTGTCTCAGGACTGTGGCAATTTCCGTACCCTTGAGCTCAGGACAGGCGATAAGATTTTCTTCACCCTCGATTTTGACCTTTTCATTCATCATCTCTGCCGATAAATCAGCTATACCTTTTAATAAAGGAGATAATGACATAACGTAGCTGCCCAGTGCGGCGGAAAGTCCCTTTATATATTCCTCTGAAACATCTTCAAGATTTACACCCTTGAGATTTTCTTCAGCAAATTTCTGGAAAATGCCCATCTGTTCATCTGTAAGGTCAAAGGAAAGGCGGCAGACTCTGTTCTTGATATTGCCTGCCGAGGTAATCATCAGCAGGACATACATTCTTCTGCCTGTCGGAATAACCTCTACCTTTGTAATAACCGAAAACTTGTTGGATTCCTTCGTGGAAACGATAGCGCACTTGGTTAAGTCAGCAAGTGCTCTTGCCGCATTTTCAATAATTACGTCATCCGTTTCACTGGACGAATTGCTGAAAACTTCATCAATTGAGCTTTTCTCATCATCTGAAAGAGGATTTGCGCCTGAAAGACGTTCGATGTAAAGTCTCAGGCCTTTATAGGTGGGAACTCTGCCTGCAGAGGTGTGGGGATGTTCAAGATAACCCTGCTGCTCCAGCGAAGCCATCTCATTTCTTATAGTCGCCGAGGAAACCTGAATATCAAGAAGCTGCTGCACAGCCTTTGAACCGATAGGCTCGCCGGTTCTGATATATTCGTCAACAATAAGGTCGAGTATTTTAAGCGCTCTGCTTTCCATCTCTTTTACCATATCCTTCCGTAATTTAGCAGTCTTTCTTCCAGAGTGTTAGCACTCTTTCTCTTTGAGTGCTAAATATAATTTATCACATCTTGAAGTAAATGTCAATAGTTTTTCAAAAATATTTTTGGCAGCAGCGTTTTATTTATTCCCGCACCGCCGCCTTATTCAATTATCACAATCAGCCAACAGCATTAACGGCGGCAGGCGAACCGTCTGCCATAAGCGGCTCGCTCTGCTCGCCGCCGCATTTTCCGCTGATAGCGGAAAATGCGTAATGCGGCGCCGCTGGCGCCGCACCTTCGGCGGCAGCTGCGCTGCCGCTCGCAAAAAAACGCATTACCCTCACGGGTAATGCGTTTCAGTCTGTTATATTAATCAGCCCTGCGCCATTCTTTCACGGTATTCATCGAGAATTGCTTCAATCATATTGTAGTTTTCTTCTCTGAGCTGTGTGAAAGATATATCATAGTAAAGAGGGCCGTCAAGGAGAGAAGCTTCGCCCATACCTTCAAAGATATTGGAAAGGTCGGAGTTGAAGCCCTTGCAGTTATCAAAGAGGAATGTGAACTTGCCTCTTTCGGGAGTTGTGATATCCATAAGGATTTCATACTGCTCTTCTGTGTACCATGCGTTGAACTTAACCTTTCTTGCTGTACTGCATTCGGGACAGGTTGTAAGGTCTTCTGTTTCGTTTTCAACGTAGCTGTACTTACATTCAGGGCATTTGGGATAATACTTTGTAGAAGAATCTGTTGCAGTAGCCTTTGCTTCAGCAATATTTTCTTCATCTGTTACTTCAACTCTGTTAAGAGTAATCCAGTCAATAGCTCCCTTTACATTCTTTGAACCGGAGGGAACCATATATCCGAAAGAGTCGTAAGCAAGATAGTATGTGTCGGAGTTATCGTCTCTGGGGAACGGAACAAATGCCATTTCGTAGTCAATGCTTGCCTTATAGAGGTTTTCACAAGCAGAACCGTATGTCCATGTAGGCTCCATGCCGAGGAACAGAAGCGAACCGTCCTTGAATGCTTCACCCGGATCAATGTAGCCTTCGCCTGTAAGACCCTGACGGCAGAGTTCTTCAACAAATTCCATTGCCCTCTGTACATTCTGATCCTTTAAGTTGTTGATGATTTCGCCGTCCTTTACATCAATAAGCTTTGTACCTGTTGTTGCAACAAAGCTTGCAGCACTTACACCGGTGTAACCGATGTGCGTGTCGTCAGCATTGCACCATTCAGTGACAATATCCTTAAATGCAGACCATGTCCATTCACCGTTCTGATATAATTCCATAGGATCCTGAAGTCCGTATTCCTGAATGGAAAGCTTGTTATAGTTGAGTGCAAAGTTGGATGTTACCTTGTAAGGGATATAGAAATGCTGTCCGTTGTATACATACTGCTCAGCAATATCCTTCATGCCTGCCCAAAGGTCGCTGTCAAGGTCGATATAGCTGTCAAGAGGAGTATACATATTTCTGGACATTCCGTGAGGGAAGGACATCCATTCATAACGTACAATATCAGGTGATAAGTCGGAAGCTACAAGAGTACCGAGCTTTTCGAAATATGCTGCGCCGCTGGAACAGATTTCCTGCTCAATTGAGCCGTTGTATCTTGTTTCAAAAAGGTCAACAAGGTCAGCGTCCTGATTTACAAGGTCGTAGTAAATAAGAACCTTGATTGTGCCTGTTTCCTGATTTTCGTCAATTTCAACGACTTCGGCTTCTTCAAAATCTGCATTTGCCATATTTTCGGTAGTAGCCGCCGCATCGGTAGTTGTGATGGCTTCACCGTCACGACCGGTAGTCTGACCGCAGGCAGAAAGACCGAAAACCATGCTTACTGCAAGAGCGGCAGCCGCAATTCGTCTTGTCTTCATAATAAATCATTCCTTTCATCATATCACGTCTGTATGACGTATCTTTAACCCTGGGCTGTTTATTGAAGAAACAGCCGTGAAAACGTTTACGTTTACATCTTCATAATTATATCATAACAAAAATGATTTATCAATTGTTTATTTGCAAATAAAAACGTAAAAAAATTTGTGCAATATCACAAATGCAATAAAAAACAGCGGTAAGTAACCTTACCGCTGTTTATGTTTGTCTGATTATTCAGCCTTGGGAGCGCCAACAGGACATACATCAGCACAAGCACCACAGTCGATGCAAGCTTCAGCGTCGATAGAATAGATATCGCCATCCTTGATTGCGTTTACAGGGCAGCCGTCAGCGCAAGCGCCGCAAGCGATGCATTCGTCAGAAATTTTATAAGCCATTGTTGTAATCCTCCTATGTAATATTGGTCATTGACCTTAATGTCATTATAACAGACAAATCAATAAAAATCAAGTACTTTTCAATAAATTTTTGTTGATAACAGCGTTATTTTTTGGTTAGTTTGTCCTAACAAAAGGTTATCCATGGCTAATCGGCAAGGTTACCCGTAGCTAATTACAGAATTTGCTTGAAATATAAAAACAGCGGATAGCAACCGCTATCCGCTGAATTATTCAGAAAGCTGTGTGATTATTCACCCTTAGCCATAGCTTCAACTTCTGCTGCGAAGTCATCAGCCTTCTTTTCGATACCTTCACCCTTTTCAAAACGAACAAAGGATACAACCTTGATATCGCTGCCTGCAGCTGCAATGTACTTAGCAACTGTAAGGCTGGGATCCTTAACGAAAGGCTGGTCAAGTAAGCAGATTTCTTCTGCGAACTTTCTCATTCTGCCTTCTACAATCTTTTCAAGAACGTTTTCAGGCTTGGGCTTAGCGGATTCAGCATTTTCCTTCTTAACGAGGTTGAGCTGAACTTCCTTTTCAGCAGCGATAACTTCAGCAGGAACATCGGACTGCTGAACGAACTGAGGAGCGGAAGCTGTGATCTGGAGAAGAAGATCCTTAGCTACTGCCTTTACAGCGTCGCTGTCTGCGCCAGCGGATTCAAGCTTGATCATAGAACCGATAATGGAACCGCCGCCGTTGTGGATATAGTCGTAAAGATCGCCTGTCATTCTTGCAAAACGACGGATCTGGATGTTTTCGCCGATTGTAGCAATTCTTTCTGTAAGAATGTCAGCAATCTTTTCTGTTTCGCCTGCGGGAACAACTTCCTTGAGAGCGTCAACATCAGCAACATCATTGTCAATGATTGTCTGAGCTACGAGTTCAACGAATTCGATGAATCTTTCTGTCTTGGCAGCGAAGTCAGTTTCAACGTTGATTTCAACAACAACGCCGACCTTCTTAGCTGTGTCGATCTTGGTGTATACAAGTCCTTCTGCAGCAATTCTGCCGGACTTCTTAGCTGCCTTGGCGAGACCCTTTTCTCTGAGGTACTTGATTGCAGCGTCTACGTCGCCGTTTGTTTCTTCAAGTGCTCTCTTGCAGTCCATCATACCGCAGTTTGTAAGTTCCTTTAACTGCTTTACGT
>CAZGRB010000165.1:0-5126 GCA_964527695.1 uncultured Ruminiclostridium sp. | reverse complement strand
CACGCTTGTCGTGAAGTGCCATCTGGAGACGTTCATAACAATATTTGTCATGCATATAGTGGATTACGTTAAGTGTATTGACATAAACCTCCGCAAGCCAGCGCATCATTGCATCATATTTTTTCATTACTTCATCATAATCAAGGTATTCAGATGTAATAGGGGTAAACTCAGGGCCTATCTGCTCACCTGTGATTTCATCACGGCCGCCGTTAATAGCGTAAAGAAGGCACTTTGCAAGGTTAGCTCTTGCACCGAAGAACTGCATTTCCTTACCCACACGCATAGAGGAAACACAGCAGGCAATCGCATAGTCGTCACCGTGAGTAAAACGCATAAGGTTATCATTTTCGTACTGTACCGAAGATGTCTCAATAGATGTCTTTGCACAATAGCGCTTGAAGTTCATAGGAAGCTTATCAGACCATAAAACCGTAAGATTGGGCTCAGGTGCAGGTCCTAAGTTGGTAAGTGTATGCAGGTAACGGTAAGACATCTTTGTTACCATGTGTCTGCCGTCAACCGCAATACCACCGATAGATTCGGTTACCCACTGGGGGTCTCCTGAGAAAAGTGCATTGTATTCGGGAGTTCTTGCAAACTTTACAAGTCTCAGCTTCATAATGAAGTGGTCGACGAACTCCTGGATTTGCTTTTCGGTGAATACGCCGTTCTTTAAATCTCTTTCAGAATAAATATCAAGGAAGGTAGAGGTTCTGCCCAGTGACATTGCTGCACCGTTCTGTTCCTTTACCGCACCCAGATAGCCGAAATAAAGCCACTGGATTGCTTCCCGAGTGTTGCGTGCAGGTCTGGAAATATCATAGCCGTAGCTCATAGCCATTTCCTTGAGCTGCTTTAAGGCTCTTATCTGCTCGGCAAGCTCCTCACGCTCACGGATAACCTCGGAATACATAGCAGAGCGGGTTGTTTCCTTCTGTTCAAGCTTATCTTCAATAAGTCTATCTACGCCATAAAGTGCAACTCTGCGGTAATCACCGATAATTCTGCCTCTTCCGTATGCGTCAGGCAGACCGGTAATTATATGACTTGAACGGCAGGCGCGCATTTCGGGAGTATAAACGTCGAAAACGCCTGCGTTATGAGTTTTTCTGTGAACTGTGAAGAACTCGCTTATTTCGGGGTCAACCTTATATCCATGGTCAAGACACGCCTTTTCAGCCATGCGGATACCGCCATAGGGCTGGAGAGAACGCTTGAAGGGCTTGTCAGTCTGAAAGCCGACTATTTTTTCTTTATCTTTATTGAGATAACCCGGACCGTGGGAGGTTATAGTAGAGATAACCTTTGTATCCATATCAAGAACACCGCCTGCGGCGATTTCCTGCTTTGAAAGCTCCATAACCTGCTCCCAGAGGTCTTTTGTATCCTGCGTAGGCTCTTCAAGGAAAGATTCATCGCCGTCATAGGGATTAAGATTATGTCTGATAAAGCTTCTGACATTAATCTCATTCACCCATGTGCCCTTTTCAAAGCCTTGCCATTCTTCAAAAAAATGTGTCATATTCATGACTCCTTCTTGTTCTTTATATATTCGCATACACCCTGCCATTGCACGGCAGAGTGTACGCATCAATTATGTCAGATTCATTATTCGTAGTCAACAACAGTAACCCAGCTTAAAAGCAATTCCTTTTCCTGTTCCTTACCCTTTACAGACTGGGAAGCTGCGACAATAGGAAGCCACTGCTGGACATACTGCTTAGCAGTATCACTCTTCCTGCAGAAAAGGTCAAGATATTTATCGGCAACATCCGTCTTGCCTGCAAGACAGAAAAGAAGATAGGTTCTTGCTACGTCAGCGGAAGCATTACCCTGAGTTACGTGCGCCCAGTCAAGAATATAGGGAGTGCCATCTTCTGCAATAATGATATTGCTGGGGTTGAAGTCACCGTGGCAAACCTTATTGTGCTTAGGCATACCTTCAAGTCTTGTATGAAGGTCATATCTTGTTGTAGCGTCAAGAGATGTAGCACTGATTTTAGCCTGCATCTTATCCTTGAGCTTGTTCAGAAGAGGGCACTTATAGGAATGAACCTTCATCTGCAAATCAACGAAAAGTCCGAGATATTCATCAAGCTTATCGGGATTTTCATCCATAAGCTGTGCTAAAGTCTTGCCTTCAATGAAGTCAGTAACAATCATCCACTTGCCTTCAACAACACCGACTTCCCAGAGCTTTGGAATATTGAGACCTGTCTCTTCAACACGTGCCTGATTGAGCGCTTCGTTAAGAACGTCATATTTCTTGTACTCGCTGTCAAAAACCTTGATTGCCTTATCACCGTCACGATATACAACCTTATTTGTTCTTTCTGCAATTTTATTTTCCAGTTTCATGTCAATTCTTCCTTTCTGTGTGATTACTTTCCGTAATAAGCGTCGAGATACATCTGCTTGATTTCAGAAAGGAGAGGATATCTCGGGTTTGCGCCTGTGCACTGGTCATCAAACGCCTGTTCTGTCATTTCATCAAGTCTTTCAAGGAATTCCTTTTCGTCAACACCGTAATCCCTGATTGTAGCCTTGATACCGATTTTCTTCTTCAGCTTATCGAGACCTTCGATGAAGTTTTCAACCTTTTCCTTGTCATTCTTGCCTGTAAAGCCGCAGCCTTCAGCAAATGCTGCGTACTTTGCAAGTGTCTGGGGATATGCGTACTGGGAGAATGTACCCATCTTTGCAGGAGTTTCGGAGCAGTTGAATCTGATTACGTGGTCAATCATAAGTGCGTTTGCAATACCGTGAGGTAAGTGATAGAAAGCACCGAGCTTATGTGCCATGGAGTGGCACACGCCGAGGAAAGCATTGGCAAAAGCCATACCTGCGATTGTTGCAGCGTTAGCCATTCCTTCTCTTGCTTCGGGGTCGTTTGCACCATCATCATAAGCTCTGGGGAGATACTTGAAAATCTGTCTGCCTGCTTCAACTGCAAGACCGTCTGTATAAGGGGTTGCAAGCATGGAGACATATGCTTCGAGAGCATGGGTCATAGCGTCAATACCGGAAGCACTTGTAAGACCCTTGGGAGCGTTCATCATAAGGTCAGCATCTACGATTGCCATATCGGGCATAAGTTCGTAGTCAGCAAGAGGATACTTGACACCTGTTGTTTCATCGGTAATAACTGCGAAAGGTGTAACCTCCGAGCCTGTACCTGCAGATGTGGGGATTGCCACAAAA
This sequence comes from uncultured Ruminiclostridium sp., assembly GCA_964527695.1. Classification (GTDB taxonomy): domain Bacteria; phylum Bacillota; class Clostridia; order Oscillospirales; family Ruminococcaceae; genus Ruminiclostridium_E. Next base: position 1,922 of record CAZGRB010000165.1, on the reverse strand, counting down.
TATGCCTTTTCGCCCATCTTGGGAAAGGTGTAGATTCTCTTTCTGATGTCAATAAAGCGCATTGCCATATCCATGAAGTCAGCGTCGGGATGCTCATAGAGAACCCACATGATCTTAGCTGCATCCATAGGAGAGCCGCCGCCTAAGGCGATGATTACATCAGGCTTGAACAGCTCCATAGCTGCCGCACCCTTTCTTGCGCTTTCAAGTGTGGGGTCAGGCTCAACTTCAAAGAATGTTGTATGAGTAATACCCATTTCATCAAGCTTATCTGTAACAGCCTTTGTATATCCGTTCTGGAAAAGGAAACTGTCTGTAACGATAAACGCTCTCTTCTTGCACATTACTGCGCCAAGCTCGTCAAGTGCAACAGCAAGGCAGCCCTTTTTGAAATAAACCTTTTCAGGTGCTCTGAACCAAAGCATATTCTCTCTCCTTTCGGCAACTGTCTTAACATTAATCAGGTGCTTTACACCTACGTTTTCGCTTACAGAGTTGCCGCCCCATGAGCCGCAGCCGAGTGTAAGAGAAGGTGCAAGCTTGAAATTGTATAAGTCACCGATACCGCCGTGGGAAGAGGGAGTGTTGATAAGAATACGGCAGGTCTTCATTCTTTCAGCATATTCGTGAATCTTTTCCTGCTCAGTGATTTCGTTGATATAAAGCGAAGATGTATGACCGTAACCGCCGTCAGCAATAAGTCTTTCAGCCTTACAGAGTGCGTCTTCAAAATCAGAAGCCTTATACATAGCGAGAACTGGAGAAAGCTTTTCGTGTGCAAACTCTTCGCTGAGTTCAACACTTTCAACCTCGCCGATGAGAATCTTTGTACCCGCAGGAACGCTTACACCAGCAAGCTCAGCAATCTTTGTTGCAGGCTGACCGACGATTTTAGCGTTAAGCGCACCATTAATAATAATGGTCTTTCTTACCTTTTCACATTCTTCATCGTTAAGAATGTAGCAGCCGCGCTTTACAAACTCTGTTCTTACCTTCTTATATAACTTGTCAAGTACGATAACACTCTGTTCGGAAGCGCATATCATACCGTTATCAAAGGTCTTGGAGTGAATGATAGAGCTTACTGCAACGCTTACATCAGCTGTATCATCAATGATTGCGGGAGTATTACCTGCACCTACGCCGAGTGCGGGCTTACCGCTGGAATAAGCAGCCTTAACCATACCTGCGCCGCCGGTAGCAAGGATGATATCAGCTTCCTTCATGACGGTATTTGTCATTTCGAGGCTGGGAACGTCAATCCAGCCGATGATACCCTCGGGAGCGCCGGCCTTTACAGCAGCTTCTAGAACGATCTTTGCCGCTTCAATTGTGGATTTCTTTGCTCTGGGATGAGGGCTGATAATAATACCGTTTCTGGTCTTTAAAGCAAGGAGAGTCTTGAAAATTGCAGTTGATGTAGGGTTTGTTGTGGGGATAACTGCTGCGATTACACCGATAGGCTCGGCAACCTTCTTTATGCCAAATGCCTTATCCTCTTCGATAATTCCGCAGGTCTTTGTATCCTTGTAGGCATTGTAGATGTATTCGGAGGCGTAATTATTCTTGATAACCTTATCCTCAATAACACCCATGCCTGTTTCTTCAACAGCCATCTTTGCAAGAGGAATTCTCTTCATATTTGCCGCAATTGCCGCAGCCTTGAAAATTGCGTCAACCTGTTCCTGTGAGTATTCCGCAAAAATTTTCTGAGCCTCGCGAACGCGCTCAAGGTTTTTCAGAAGCTGTTCATTGGTTTCTGTGATAGGGTATTCCTTGTTGTCCATGATTTTTCTCCTTTTAATTAAGGTTTTGGCCTTTCCTGTTCAAACACATCTCTGTGTTCGTTAATATTATAACAAAGTTTTTTCACTTTGTAAAATGCTTTATTCATATATCAGTTCTAACTGTAAAGCATAACC
>CAZGRB010000164.1:0-5177 GCA_964527695.1 uncultured Ruminiclostridium sp. | reverse complement strand
TTCATTGTATCACAAAAGTGCGGCGGTGGAAAGGTGGGGAGGTTTGACGGGGACCGAAAGATTATTTCTCCTGCTTAAAGAAAAATCCAAACAACCTCAGACCACGGGCAACCTGACAATTTTTATAAAAACTTTCATTGAAACCGACGATGACAGCATATTTGTCACTGAATTTGATGAAAATAACCCGACGTTACATTTCGATGTATGCGGATACATGGAGGGCGAGGATATAGTTTACTCCATAGCTTCATCAGACTATGATGAGTTCCTGACCTATGCAGTTGATGAAGAAACACTGACAAAATTCTCTCCTGAAAATATACTTGCCCATTGTCTTTATGAAATTACCGCCTATGGCTTTGAAAAATGAATAAATTCGCACTTTTTAAAAAATCCCCTTACGTAACCTATTGCTTGTGACCTTACGTAATGCTTTATAATGAGGTCAAAGGAGGTCGGAACTATGTCGAAATACACAACAGGAGAAATGGCAAAGCTTTGCGGCGTAACTGTGCGCACAGTTCAGTACTATGATACCAGAGGCATACTCATTCCCAGCGAGCTGACAGAGGGCGGCAGACGTCTTTATTCAGAGGAAGATTTGCAGAAAATGAAAATCATTTGCTTTCTCCGCAGCCTTGATTTTTCAATTGACAATATTGCCACCCTTTTCAAGGAGGAGAACCCCCACAAGGTCATTTCTCTTCTTATCGAACAGCAGGAGGAAAGCTTGTCACAGGAAATAAAGGAGCGTCAGGAAAAGCTGCTATCAATAACTGAACTCAAAACCCATCTCAGGAATTTTGAGAAATTCTCCGTTGAATCCATCGGCGACATAGTGCGTATTATGGAAAACAAGAAAAAATTAGCAAAAGTACGGCTTGTAATGCTTGCAATAGGCATTCCACTTGAAATTATCGAAGTTGCAACCTTTATAATAGGTGTAACTCAGGGCATATGGCTGCCTTTTATAATCGGACTGGCATTACAGATAATTTTTGCGGTTGTCGGCTCAAAATATTATTATGACAATATTGCCTATATCTGCCCCGAATGTCATAAGGTTTTCAGAAGCCCGTTCGGAAAAATTTTATTTGCAAATCATACTCCCAATACACGAAAGCTCACCTGCCCCCACTGCGGCAAAAAGAGCTTCTGCGTAGAAACTTATAACGAGGGGGTTGAAGTCGGTGGTTAAGAAATTCAGAAATCCCCTTATTTTCGTCCTCGTATTATTACCTATAGCTTTAATCGGCGGCTTTTTCACAAGCCTTTATCTGACGGAAACCTATGACCCTGCAGCACTTTCAGAAATGCTGACTCAGGCGGGAATTACCGACATAAATATTCTGCATATTGTTACCGCTGTCCAGACGGCAGGGCAGATGCTGGTGATGGGATTTTTCGGGTATATTCTTGCCGAGAGAATCGGTCTTCTGAAAAGCTTTAAAATCAGCAAATCGGGATTGCTTCCCACAATTGTTCTGACCGTAATCGGAAGTATTATTTTTACCGCTCTTGAATACGGCGTGTTTGCAAATCTCATTCCTGAGGTTGCCGCAACATACGAAGCAAAACCCACTATTGCTTATATGATTTCCTGCCTTACCTACGGCGGAGTTCTTGAAGAAATCATGATGAGATGGTTTTTGCTGTCATTGCTCAGCTTTATAATATGGAAGTTGTTTTTCAGAAAGGAGCAGAGCGTTCCCAAGGGCGTTCTGATTGGCGTAAATATCGTTGTTGCACTTTTATTTGCGGCGGGACATCTTCCCACAACGGCAATGACAATGGGAATAACTCCCCTTATTCTGGTGCGCTGCTTCTCTCTCAACAGCCTTGCAGGACTTATCTGCGGTCATCTTTACATGAAGCATGGAATCCAGTACGCAATGCTGTCCCATATGGGCTTTCATATTCTCTGGAAGATTTTCTGGATACTATTTGTATAAACAAAGGCGGCTCGCCGAGCCGCCTTCCTTATTGAATTATTGTATAGGTTGAACATTAATTAATTTAGGCAAAACTGAATCATAGTGTGTAGCGTACCCATTATCTGCATATGCATCGTTACTATTTGCGGATTTTCCAACACGGTCAGTGGCATCTATAACGTATTGTTCTAAATCATAATCGTATTCGATTTGAAACTTATATTCTATCGAAGAAAGCTTGGGAGAAATAATATATACATATTCACTTATGTCGCAAGTATTATTATATCATACAATGTCAAATAATACAACACTTTTATAAAAAATTTACAACAACACACTCGCTGAAACTGTCAAATTCAGCGTATTTAAGCGGTTTTTTGCTTGACTTTTGTCTTTAATTTTGGTATTATATACTTGTTATGTGTAAATATTATCTAATGGTAAAGATTTAGGAGGTATACCGGATATGAAAATCAGTTTTTCCACATTAGCATGCCCTGATTTTTCATGGTCTGATATCTATTCAATGGCTAAGGACTTAGGCTTCCACGGCATTGAAGTAAGAGGTATCGGCGAAGAAACAAACGTAGTAAAGACAAGACCCTTTTCCGCAGAAAAGATTGATAAGACAGCTGAAAAGCTCCGCAGTCTTAAGCTTGAGGTTCCCTGCTTATCCACAGGCTGCTGCCTTAAATTTGCCGACAAGCGTGAAGAAAATCTGGCTGAAATCTCCGCACACGCTGACCTCGCTGTAAAACTGAACACTCCTTATATCCGTATTCTGGCTGACCTTACACCTGCTCCCGAGGGTGAGGTTGACGATAACTATATTGCAGAAGTTTTAAAGGAAGCTGCGGCAGTTGCCGAAGCTAAGAATGTTACACTGCTGGTTGAAACAAACGGCGTATATTCCGACACAAAGCGTTTAAAGAATCTTTTAGATACAGTAAACAGCCCTGCAGTAGGCGCCCTCTGGGATATGCACCACCCCTACCGTTACATGGGTGAAACAGGCGAAGAAACTGTTGCAAACTTAGGCGATTACATCAAGTTTATCCACGTCAAGGACTCTGAAATCGAAGACGGCAAGCTTACCTACAAGCTTATGGGCGAAGGCGATATGCCTCTGCACGCTATGCTTTCCGCACTCCAGAAAATCGGTTATGACGGCTATATCTCCCTTGAATGGGTAAAGAGATGGTCAAAGGATTTATATGCGGCGGGTATCGTATTCCCTCAGTTCGCACGCTACATGAAGCCCTATCTCATGGCAAAGAAGAGCAAGCTTCAGATTGACAACCGTGGTACAGGCTACTATCCCTGGCCCAAGGAAACAATTATCAACGAAACCTTCCCCGATGTGCTTGACAGAATCTGCGAGGAATTCCCCAACCAGTACGCTTTCAGATACACCGAGCTTGACTACACAAGAACCTACCCCGAATTCCGTGATGACGTTCTCCGTTTTGCACGCTCCCTTATTGCTATGGGCGTAAAGAAGGACGACCACGTTGCTATCTGGGCAACAAACGTACCTGCATGGTACATTACCTTCTGGGCTTGCACCTATATCGGTGCAGTTCTTGTAACTGTAAACACTGCTTATAAAATCCACGAGGCAGAATACCTCTTACACCAGTCTGACACACATACACTTGTTATGATTGACGGCTTCAAGGATTCCGACTACGTGGGCATTATGAAGGAGCTCTGCCCTGAGCTTGCTTCCTGCAAGCCCGGCGAATTAAAGTCCGAAAGACTTCCTTTCTTAAAGAACATTATCACAACCGATTCCAAGCAGGACGGCTGTTTCACATGGGACGAAGCAATGGCTCTCGGCGATACCGTTTCTATGGCTAAGGTTGAGGAAATGCGTGCCAAGATTGACAAGGACGATGTTGTAAATATGCAGTACACATCAGGTACAACAGGCTTCCCCAAGGGCGTTATGCTTACACATTTCAACGTTGTAAACAACGGTAAGGCAATCGGCGACTGCATGGACCTTTCTACATACGACAGAATGATGATTCAGGTACCTATGTTCCACTGCTTCGGCATGGTACTTGCAATGACAGCAAGTATCACCCACGGTGTTACAATGAGCCCTATCCCTGCATTCTCTCCCAGAAAGGGTCTCGCTTGTATCAACAAGGAAAAGATTACCGCTTTCCACGGCGTTCCTACAATGTTCATTGCTATGCTGGGACACGAGGATTTTGAAAAGACCGATTTCTCTCACATGAGAACAGGTATTATGGCAGGCTCACCCTGTCCTATCAAGACAATGCAGGAAGTTATCGAAAAGATGCATATGCCTGAAATCTGCATTACCTACGGTCAGACTGAGGCAAGCCCTGCTACTACCATGTCCAAGACCACTGATAGCATTGAAGTCCGTGTAAATACGGTAGGTGCGTCACTGTTCGGTGTTGAAACAAAGATTGTTGACCCTGAAACAGGTGAAGAGCTGGGCGACAATATAGACGGCGAATTCTGCGCAAGAGGCTACAACATCATGAAGGGCTACTACAAGATGCCCGAAGCTACCGCTGCCGCAATCGACAGCGACGGCTGGTTACATTCAGGAGACCTTGCAAGACGTACCCCTGAGGGATATTACAAGATTACAGGCCGTATCAAGGATATGATTATCCGTGGCGGCGAAAACATCTATCCTAAGGAAATTGAAGAATTCTTCTACACACATCCCAAGGTAAAGGATGTTCAGGTAATCGGTGTTCCCGATAAGGCATACGGCGAAGAAATCATGGCTTGTATCGTGCTTAAGCCCGGCGAAACAGCTACCGAGGAAGAAATGAAGCAGTACGCTCTCGAAAGACTTGCAAAGCACAAGGTGCCCAGATATGTTGCTTTCGTTGAAAACTTCCCCATGAATGCGGCAGGTAAGATATTAAAGTACAAGATGCGCGAATGGGCGGTTGATTATCTTGGCTTACAGGACGCAAGCAAGATTGTTACCGCATAAGACGGCGAAGCGGCGCGGCACATTCCGCCTTTTACAACCTCGGTTTTATTTCGGGTGTTGTGTGACGGCGGGTGCGAAAATTTCATAAAAATATGGCGGATACCGAAAGGTATCCGCTGTTTTGCTATATTCTGAATTATGCTGCCTTTAAAAAGGCGGTTAATGGTTAAGCGGTACGCTTGTTATTTCAACCGAAACGCTGTCATAATTCTGCATACCTGCACTGCAATTTATGATATAAAAACGGT
>CAZGRB010000163.1:0-5212 GCA_964527695.1 uncultured Ruminiclostridium sp. | reverse complement strand
GTATCGACATTATCCGTATTTTCGACGCACTCAACGATATCAGAAACCTCGAAACCGCTGTAAAGGCCGCAAAGAAGGAAGGCGCTCACACTCAGATTGCTATTTCCTATACCTTAGGCGATATCTTCACAACTGATTACTATGTTGACTACGCAAAGAAGATTGAAGCTGCAGGCGCAGACTCCATCTGCATCAAGGATATGGCTGCTCTCCTTACTCCCTACGAAACCGAAAAGCTTGTAAAGGCTCTCAAGGCTAACGTTAAGATTCCGATTCAGCTTCACACACACTATACATCAGGTCTCGCTTCCATGTGCTTATTAAAGGGTATCGAAGCAGGCGTTGACATCATCGACACAGCTATGTCCCCTCTCGCTCTCGGCACATCCCATGCTCCCACAGAGTCCATGGTTGCTGCTCTTGAAGGCACAGAGTATGACACAGGTCTTGACTTAAAGCTTCTTACAGAAATCCGTGACTATTTCATGGGACTCAGAAAGAAGTACATCGACAACGGTCTCCTTGACCCCAAGATGCTTGCAGTTGACGCAAACGCACTTATCTATCAGGTTCCCGGCGGTATGCTCAGTAACCTCCTTTCTCAGCTTAAGCAGGCTGGTAAGTCCGATAAGTTTGAAGAAGTTCTCAGAGAAGTACCCAGAGTTCGTGAAGACGCAGGTATGCCTCCCCTCGTAACTCCTACATCCCAGATTGTTGGTACACAGGCTGTATTCAACGTAATCCTCGGCGAACGCTACAAGACAGTTACCAAGGAATTCAAGGGTCTTGTAAAGGGTGAATACGGTAAGACTCCCGCTCCTATCAACGCAGATTTCCGCAAGAAGATTCTCGGCGACGAAGCTCCTATCGAGTGCCGTCCCGCAGACCTTATTGCTCCCGAGCTTGATAAGCTCAAGGCTGACGCTGCAAAGTGGACAGAACAGGAAGAAGACGTATTAAGCTACGCAATGTTCGGTCAGGTTGCTGAAAAGTTCTTTGAAAAGCGCCGCGACAAGAACAACGGTATTGACAACCTTCACGCTGACAAGGCTAACAAGGTAATGCCTGTATAAACATCCGCCGTATGGTGGTTCTCGTACAGAATATTTATATGTATTTATCGGGGAAACCTTTCCAAAGACTTTAATAATGATTTAAGCCTGACAGGGTAATTTACCCTGTCAGGCTTAAATTAATATTAAAAGTTTTCGGAAAGGAGTCTGAGGAAAAGCCCTTTTACAAAAGGGTTTTCCTCAGTAATGCCTGTAAATCTTCTATACGGATATTCACCATACGGCGGATGTTTTAATTCTCCTTATGCTTCGGCTTAGGTGCAGCAGCAACCTTTTTGGCAAGTTCAAGGGAGGAATATTCCTTTTCATCCCCTGATTCCGCAGGCTGTCCGCTGCCGTCACGGAGTCTTGCAAGCGCTTCAACCGATTCATTTACCTGCTTTTTGGGCATTTTTTCAGACTGAGGCTCAGCTTCGATTATAAGCTCAGGCTCATTGCCGATGAACTGATTTACGCTTTTTTCCATATACTCATGATAACGTACAAGATATTTCTGCGCAATCTCCTTTATAGGAACATAAACAGGGTCCTCGGATTCCAGGATATTCTTGAACAGCTCGTTAATCTTTGCGTCCATCTCGAATCTGAGACGCTCGGCAACATACTTGTAGGTTGCCGCAAGGGAGGGAGTATTCAGAATAGTTGAGGTAAATTCTATAAATCTGCGCTTGTCCTTATACTGGAGGAAGTTGCAGGCATAAACGATACTTTCGTAATAGTTGGTTGAAATGATAACCTGGTCATTGAATTTTGTTTCTCCTGCAAGAAGAACCTGAATCTGCTCTTCCGTAAGCTCTGAAATAGCAAAGGCAGACGCCAGCATTTCCGCATCGGGAAGCTTTTCGATATTATCCGCAATAAGAGACGAAACGCCCTTGTTTCCGCCCTTTAAAACTATGGATTTATCCGCCTTTGCACGGATTGCAGGATAAAATTCAGGCACCGACACACGGCGGTTAAGCAGGAAGTTTTCAATCACGCTTCTTGAAATTGCTTCAAGAGGAAGCTTCGCATATGGCGCTGAAAGCGCAAGAATACGCTCCTTATCCGTAATTTCATCGTGGAGATAGAGAACATCATTCACAGGCTCAATTGTGATACAAGGGAAATCCTCACCTTTGGCAAGGCAGGCACAGGCATTTTCGTGGCCTGTCAGAAGAGCCGAGAACATACCCGTAAGATGATATGCAAGTCCCCCTATACGTCTGCCTTTTTTCATTTTTGCAGCAGCGGCGGAAATATTCTTCTCACTATACATGGAAAAACTCTGGGTAGGCACAAGGAAAGAAGGCTCAAACACCTTATGTTTTCCTATGGCAGGTATAAGCGGAGCTGAACCGTTAAGCTCATGACGTACAAGATAGGCATTCCAGAAGAAATTGCCTGCACCGTCAGTAGGATATGCCTTTCCTGCGTGAATAACATAAAGACCGTCGGTAAGCATTTCAAGCAAAGGCTGTACCGCCTTTGCGAGAGGTGCGCCCTCGTAGAAATATTCCTCAACAATATGCTTGAGCTTTGAGCCAAGAATATTCTTGCACTTGTCGATTGACGAATTCTGCCATATCTGCCTGTTTGAGGTCTCATCATCCGAACTGAGAACACTTATAAGGCTTTCACTGCCTACATAAAGACTGCGGCGGACAGTCCCGGGAGTTCTTGTGGTATCGCAGATACCGATTACCCCTCTGCCGTTCACAATATTTACAAGCAGATATTCACCAAGTATATTGCGTGAGGATTCTATTGTAATCGTGGGTTTCAATTCTGATTTTCCTCCGTTTTTTATTTAGCCTGCACACGGCTTGAAACAAATGAAGAAATGTCATTCTGAACATTCTTCGGGAATACCCGCTTAGGAATCCAGCATACAGATTTATCCTTACAGGTAATGACAATTGTTGTCTTGGTTTCAAAATAATAGTCGGCGTTTGTCCAGGGGATAAGCTCCATTCCTGTATAAACCGCCTGCTCAACTGCCGCAAAGCCTGCGTGAGCTATGACAATAACCGTTTCCTCAAGCGTTGCCACATCGTGCTTTACAAAATCGGCAAACCTGAACCGTGCTACCATACCGCTGATGAGATACACCGCTACGGCAATTCCCACTCCGCAGAATGCGGAAATCGGCAGATAGTAAAACCAGTTTTCGCCTACATCGCCTCTGAAATAGGCAAGTATAACGAATACAACAGCAAACACAAGAAGCCCTATGGCAATTACATACTTGCCTGTTCTGCTGTGCATATTTGCAACGCTGCCGGAATTTATATCCTTTTCGTTATAGCGGCAGGTAGCGGAAAAGGACTGCTCAGGGGGATCGACGGAACAATAATTGTATTTGGGCGGCAATATGCGCTGTGTAAGGCGGCAGCTTGCACTCTGAAGCTGACCCTCTGCAATTGCCCTGAAACGGATAAGCTGAAGGCTGTCCGCAAAGGAATTATGAGGAATATGATATATTTCGCCGTCGCTCGTTGTAACGGTAACTCCGTTCTGAAGCTCGGAATAGCTTTTAACATCTGACCATTCATATATCATAGGGATTTCATCTTCCATTTCGTAAACGGAAAAATAATCTCCCACAAGAAAAGTCTGCGCACTCTGGCTTACATAGATTCTTTCTCCGGCAAGGGATTCAAATGCCATTTGTAAATACCAGCCTTTCAATCGTAAATTACAGTAAAACTGCACTATTCGTATTATCGGACAGAATATACAAAATCTGAAGCTTTTTATCAAATTTTGTAAAAATCAACAAAAATACACCTTCATTTTTGCACTGCAGACTCAGCGGCGCTGACGACTGCCGCAAAACAAAACGGCGGCTTCGCACGTCTGTGGACTCCGCCGAAAGTTATTTGTTTGAAAATGTTTTGTCTGAACTTTCAAAGCATTGTAAAAGGCGTGAACCTGCACGGCGCTCCGCCGTTATTTTTCCTGACCGAAAATCTGTACCCAATAAACCTTATTGCCATTCTTCGTGTAGGCAATACCAATACTGTCGCTGTAAGTGTTGAGAATACTTTCGCGGTGAGACTTGGAGTCAATCCATATCTGCATCACTGTATTTGCAGTGCATAAATCGCCCTTTGTATATGCAAGATTTTCAGCACCGTAGTAGTAATTGTAGCCTATTTCATCAAGTACGGTGTACCACTTTCTGCCGTCAAGACGGTTGTGCTTGCAGGAATAATCACTGGCAAGAAGCTCGTCCGCACGGATACTTGCAGCCTTGCAGAGTTCAGCATCAAGCTTCAGCTCGGGAAGACCGTTTTCAACACGGTACTTGTTGGTTTCTTCAAAAACCTTAAGAATAACGCTGCTGTCTGTTACCTTAGAAGCTGCCTCCATTGTCGAATCCTCAGAAGCTGTTTCCACCTTTACCGTTTCTTCAAGCTCTGCAGTTGTACGGAGATAAGAACTGCTCAGCCAGTCGGACCTTGCAGTGACCGCACGGATTGTAACACCCTCTTCAACCACAAACGGTCCTTCGTATACATTTGAAGAAGATGTAGGCTTCTTTCCGTTTGTTGTATAGTAGATTACCGCATTTTCGGTTCCTGTGGAAAGTGTTATTTCGATTCCCTCGTCAACTGCAACCGCAGTCATTTCGGGCTTCAGGCACTTACGCTTCAGGGTAAGCTTCTTACGGTCAACCTCGTTGCCGTTCTCATCATATTCCACAAGACGGACTGTAACCTTTCCCGAAGCACGGAGACGCACCTTATAAAGCTTGGAATCCTCGTCGGGCTTAGAACCGTCAACGGTGTAATAAATTTTGTTGTCACTGTCACTGGGCGTAACGGTAAGATATGTATATTTATCGGTGTAAACCACCTTGCAAAGCATATTATTCTCAGCTGCGGCGCTGAAAGCAAACAGCTGAACGGAGCCGACAAATATTACCGCAGACAATAAAAGAGCCGTCACTGAACGCAGTGCAGCGCTTATACTTTTTTTATTCATAAAATCAGACCTTTCCTCAACAAACCATGTAAACTACACGGGTTTGGTTAAAACTGCTTCGGAATATATTGTATCACAAATCAGAAATTAAAACAACAGTTTGACAACATTTTCGTCAGTGCTGTTAAATTTTGCTGCTGTTATTAGTGCAGAATTACAAAAAAATCAGG
>CAZGRB010000162.1:0-5265 GCA_964527695.1 uncultured Ruminiclostridium sp. | reverse complement strand
TGATGCTCGGACTTTCCTCAGAGATTTCTCCCCGCGTCCACCTGATTTAGTTTACGTTAAGCATTATAACACTTTGTACCATTTTTGTCAACACAGCACGGAGGTGCAATATGAAAAAATCTGTAAAAATCCGCTTTATTACCGCAATTACTGCCGCTGTGCTATCCGCAGCAGCCACCATTGCCGCTTATAACAGCACTGATTTCGCAAACTGGTACTCTTTCAATATATATCCTGTAATCCAGAAGATTTTTTCATTCATTTCAGGACTTTTCCCCTTTTCCATTGCTGAAATTGCTCTGATTCTGTTGGTGCTCGGAGCTGCAGGATTTATTATTTTCGGTATAGTAAGACTCATAATGAGAATTGCAAAGAAAGAGAAGAAGCAGAAAAAGCCTCTTAAGCCACGTTTACTGTCGGCTGCTTCAACGGTTTCGATGATTGCTGCTCTGGTTGCGTTTGTTTTTGTGTTCAACTGCGGTATCAATTATTACCGCTCTCCTTTTTCGGCATACAGCGGACTCGAAATCGGAAAATACAGCAAGGAGCAGGTGCTTGAAGTGCTGGAATATGTAATTGTCGAAGCAAATAAAGCTGCAAGAGAGATTGAGCTTGATGAAAACGGGATATGCGTATTGCCCGAAAATCATCTTGAAATTGAAACCGAAGCTATGAAAAAGCTTGCTGAGGAATATCCCGTTATGAACGCCTATTATCCGAATGCAAAGCCTGTTGCTTTACTTTCGCCCCTCTGGTGCTATACAAAAATCGTAGGCATATTCATTCCCTTTACAATGGAAGCCAACTACAACACCTGCGACACTCCCGAATCAATCGGACATAACATCTGCCACGAGTTGTCTCATCTTACAGGCTTTATGAGAGAGGACGAAGCGAATTTTGTTGCTTATCTCGCCTGCCGCGAAAGCGATAACGCTTACCTGCGTTTCAGCGGATATCAGGCTGCTCTCCACTTCCTGCTCAATGCCTACTATCCCGAGGTTGAACTGGAAGAATATATGAGAGTCTATTCTCTTGTTGACCCTATAATTACAGAACACAACAGAAATTCAAGCGAATTCTGGTCGCAATACAACACGCCTGTTGCCGAAGTTTCAGATGCAATAAACGATACATATCTTAAAATAAACAATCAGACCGACGGTACAAAAAGCTACGGACGAATGGTTGACCTTGTAATTGCGGATTATTTTCAGAACATAAAGGAGTAAATATGGTACGTGAAATTGTTACGGATATGTTTTTTCTGGGGCAGAAATCCGAACCTGCCACTAAGGATGATTTGCAGGCTGTGACGGATTTGCTGGATACGGTAAAAGCAAATTCGGACAGATGTGTAGGTATGGCGGCAAATATGATAGGAGTCAGAAAGACTATTCTTGTCGCACTTATCGGTAAGGAATACGTGGTTATGATTAACCCGAAAATCGTGGATAAGACAAAGCTTTCATACGAAACCGAGGAGGGCTGTCTTTCTCTTGAAGGAGTACGCCCTACGAAGCGTCATAAGGCGATTACCGTTGAATATCTTGACCGCAAATGGAAAAAGAAAAAACAGACCTTCAGGGATTTTGAAGCGCAGATTATCCAGCATGAAATAGACCATTTCGAGGGGATAATTATTTAAGGAGGACGAAAATGATACAGGAACTTGACAGCACCAATTTTTTTAAAGGAATAAAATCCGAACCTGCCGAAAACACCCCGAAGGATATGCAGGCGGTACAGGATATGCTTGATACCAGATGCTACAACGAAAAGAAGAATAACAAGTGTTATTATATGACGGCAAATATGATAGGCATCAACAAAAGGATTATGATTATCCCGATGGGCTGGAACTACGAAATTATAATCAATCCCGTAATGCTTGATATATCGGAATTCCTGACCCCCGAGGAAATTGAAAAGGAAAAGAAGAGCTTATTCTACCCCGATATGTCAGCTATAGCTCTGGAATACTACAACGAAAAGTGGGAAAAGAAAAGAACGCTTTTTGAACACGAATACGGCGATATCAAAGCATTACTTGACCGACTTGACGGTATTTTTTAATTAAGGAGCTACAATATGAACTTTCACGTTTACAGCAAGTCAGACGCGCCGAAAATTATCCTGATTCACGGAACTCTTACTCCATGGCAGATGTGGGAAGAACAGCTTAAGCATATGCGCAACAAGTACCACGTTACCGTTGTGGCTCTTGACGCCCACGAGGATGATAAAGCAAGCGAGTTCATGTCCATTGAACATGAAGCACAGCAGATAGAAAGGTACTGCCTTGAAAACTACGGCGGCGAGGTTTTCGCAGTATGCGGTGTTTCCTTGGGCGGCGCAATTGCAAGCATCATGTGGCGCAACGGCGTTGTAAAGATACATAATCTCGTAATGGACAGCGCTCCGATTATGCCAATGGGAAAAATTGCCGCTAAGATAATGACAAACAATTACCTGTCAATTATCCGAAAATCAAAAAAGCGTGACCCGAAAACACTGGGCAATTTCAAAAAGCATTTTCTCCCCGAAAAACATCTTGAGCCGTTTCTGAAAATTGCCGACAATATGAGTGAAGCCAGCGTTAAAAATATGATAAATTCCGTATGCGGCTGTGAGCTTTGCAAGGGTATTCCCCATGGCGAAACAAGAATATTGTATATCCACGGCACAAAGGGAACTGAAGCGTTTCAGATGAAATGCGGTGCGTATCTTAAAAAGAATTACCCCGAGGCTAAGATTATATGCTTCAGAAAAACAGGTCACTGTGAGGCGGCAATATACAAGCCGCTGAAATGGCTGGAGGTTGTAGAAAAATTCTTGCAGGGAGACGGAAATGACGAACGAGAGTAAAACACTGTTTATTCCTCTTTACGGTAAGGCAATTATGAGCAAAGAGGGATTTATAAAGGACATCACTGCCGAAAGAATTATTGAAGCAGAAGCTGAAAACCTTAAAAAAACGGACACATCACGAAAGCTTGCAATATACATGGCTATGAGAGCAAGACAGTATGATGAAATAGTCCGTGATTTTATCCGGCATAAGTCCAGACCTATCATTATCCAGCTTGGCTGCGGGCTTGACAGCAGAATAAACAGAGTCGCCGATAATGCCCTTATGTGGTACGACCTGGATTATCCTGATGTAATTGAACTTCGCAAAAAGTATTACAACGACAATGGGTTTTATACTATGATTTCTTCATCGGTTACCGATTTCAGCTGGCTTGATAAAATCACTTACAGCAGTGAGAATGTGCTGATTATCGCTGAAGGACTCAGTATGTATCTTTCGGAAAATGATATGAAGAATCTTATTGAAAATTTCAGAAATAAATTTTCTGAATGCACCTTTATTTTCGACGCTTACTCTGTGTTTGCTGCAAAAATGTCAAAATATAAAAATCCTGTAAATGCAGTCGATGCAAAAATTGATTTTTCAATGAGCAATTCCGGAATTTTAGAGACAGATAATGTGAAATGCGTACTAAACAATGACATTATACTGGAAGAATACGTAAAAGAACTTAAAGGCATTGACAGAATACGCTTTAAATTTATGGGCAAGGCGGGAAAAAATATGTACCGCATTTTCGGATATGGAATAAAAGAATAAAAAGATCAAGGGCACTGCTTACGCAGTGCCCTGACCTTAAGTTTTCTGTCATTTTTACAAAAGACACATTTAATTAAAAATGTGCAGATATAAAGCAGTTTTTCAAGCCCTGCCGCTTCACCTGACTCTGCAAAACAGAAACCCGGAAAAGGCAGGAATTGCCAAAGGCGGCTCGCCTTAGCAGAAAGGATTCTCTGTCTTATACATCATGCCCTTGGGCTGGTTGAAAGCAATGTCTTCAACGCCGAGGAACTTGAATACTTCAAAGAGAAGCTTTCCGTAGTGACCGAACGCAACCGCACCGTGGTGAGGATAACGCTTCTGTACTAAAACGTGACGGTAGAAGCGGCCCATTTCCTTGATACCGAAGATACCGATACCGCCGAAGGAACGTGTGGGAACATCAAGAACCTCGCCTTCAGCTATGTAGGAACGGAGGATTCCGTCGCTGTCACACTGCAAGCGGTAGAATGTAATATCGCTTGCTGCAATATCGCCCTCTAATGTACCACGTGTGAAATCGGGGTCACTGCCTGCAGGCTCAAGTAAACGGTGCTGAATAAGCTGATACTTTACAGCACGGCTTGCGCACATCTTGCATTCGGGAGTATTACCGCAGTGGAAGCCCATGAATGTATCTGTGAGAGTGTAATCGTACTTGCCCTTGATATCTTCATCATAAATGTACTGAGGTACAGAGTTGTTGATATCAAGTAATGTAACTGCGTCGCCTGAAACACAAGCGCCGATATATTCACTGAGCGCACCGTAAATATCAACCTCGCAGGATACAGGAATACCGCGGCTTGCAAGACGGCTGTTTACATAACAGGGCTCAAAGCCGAACTGTGAGGGGAATGCAGGCCAGCACTTGTTAGCGAATGCAACATACTTTCTTGCACCCTTGTGGTTCTCTGCCCAGTCAAGTAATGTAAGTTCAAACTGTGCCATACGTCTGTTAAGATCAGCGTAGTAGCAGCCTTCGCCCATTTCCTTTGCCATATCAGCACAGACCTCGTCAATACGGGGGTCGTTTTCGTGTTCCTTGAAGGAAACGAGTAAGTCAAGCTCGGAGTTTTCTTCAATTTCAACACCTAATTCATATAAGCCCTTGATGGGAGCGTTACAAGCGAAGAAGTCCTGAGGACGGGGTCCGAATGTGATAATCTTTAAATTCTTTACACCGATAACTGCACGTGCAATCGGAACGAAATCAGCAATCATCTTTGCAATATCATCAGCTGTGCCAACGGGATATTCGGGAATATAGCCCTTTAAGTGGCGCATGCCAAGATTGTAGGAGCAGTTGAGCATACCGCAGTAAGCGTCGCCTCTGCCGTTGATCATATCGCCGTCGCCTTCAGCAGCTGCTACAAACATACAGGGACCGTCAAAGTTCTTTGCAATTAATGTTTCGGGAGTTTCGGGACCGAAATTGCCTAAAAATACTACTAATGCGTTACATTCAGCATTCTTTACATCTTCAACAGCCTTTAACATATCCTTTTCGTTTTCAACTGTTACAGGACATTCGTAGATGCCCTCGCCGTAAGCAGATACAATTGCACTGCGGCGCTTTTCAGATAATGCAATAGGGAAACAGTCACGGCTGACTGCTATAATACCAAGCT
>CAZGRB010000161.1:0-5281 GCA_964527695.1 uncultured Ruminiclostridium sp. | reverse complement strand
ATTTTCCATAACACTTGATTTAACTTTCTATATAGTATATAATTGAATGTATATCAAAATATCGGGACAGGTGATTATGGAAAAAATCAAACAGCTCGCGCTTAAATTCCTTGAAAAGGGCGAAGGTCAGACTCTGAAATACCGCAGTATCTTCATTGTCTGTACCCTGATACATATATTTTTTATATTCCTTTTTTCACAGATAGGTCTTACCGCAATGGTAGTCTTCAATGTTTTCAGCGTTATTTTCTATATTGTAGGCATAATTCTTGCCCGAACCGCTGTAAAAACACCATTGTGGATTGTTCTGATGTATTTTGAAATTGCCGGTCACGCAGTTTTGTGTAATTTCATGCTGGACTGGAGCTACGGTTTCGCATTATACAGCCTTATGGTTATTCCTATCTCATATTACCTGGCCTATATGCACCCGAAGATTAAAAATGCCAACCGTTTCTGTTCGGTTCTCGCTGCAATAAATCTTATCTTAATGATAATTCCCGGCTTTTTGTCGGAAAGAGATGTAAAGGAATTTGACGCAAGTCTTTCACGATTTATATCCACGTTCAATTTCGCCATCAATGCGCTTGTTATTGCTATTTTCTCCGCAATTTACATACATGAAATCAAGGGAATGATGAAGGACCTCAGTGACAAGAACGATGAACTCAACTTCCTTGCCAACTACGACCCGCTTACAAAGCTCAGAAACCGTCACCATATCGCTGATGTGTTCAGCGATTATGAACACGGCACAAAGCCTTTCTGCGTTATTCTCGGCGACATTGATGATTTCAAGCGTATCAACGATACATACAGCCACGACTGCGGCGACAAGGTACTTGTAACCGTTTCAGAAATTATCAGGAAAAATGTTGGCGACAAAGGCGTCATCTGCCGCTGGGGCGGCGAAGAAATCCTGATTATCCTTTCAGGCAAAAGCGACGAATGCCTTGAACTTATGGAAAATATCAGACTTGAAATACAGAACTGGCAGATGAGCTTCGGAGTAAAAAGGATAAATGTAACTATGACCTTCGGTTTTACCGATTACAGCGAGGCCATGAGCATCGAAAAGCTTGTTTCCATTGCCGACAAAAGACTTTATGAAGGAAAAAGAAACGGAAAAAATCAGGTTATTTACAAATAATGACAGTATATCACCGCATAATTATGTGGTGATATATTTTTATTCTTAGTTAAATCTTTACCGCATATATGATAGAATTAAATCAACACATACGGAGGAAATGTAACAATTATGCTCAGATATGTCAAAAACGCCCTCGTATCGCTTCTTATACTCGCCGCTTCTTTCGGTATATGTCTTCTGATTCAGAACGTTTTCCTGACGGAAGCGCTTATCCCTGCTGTTTTTGTGCTTGCGGTATTCCTTATATCATTCGTTACCGAAGGGTATATTTACGGTGTAGTTTCAGCATTGTTCAGCGTTCTTATATTTAATTTTGCCTTTTCTCTGCCGTTTTTCGAGTTCAATTTCACAATTCCCGAAAATATTATTTCAGCGGTGATTATGATTATTGTCACTATAATCACAGGAACTCTTACAACACAGATAAAACGACAGGAAGCAATCAAGGCGGAAAGCGAAAAAGAACGCATGAGAGCAAATCTTCTGCGTGCCGTTTCCCACGACCTGCGTACTCCCCTCACCACTATCTACGGTGCAAGCTCAACAATGTTGGATAACTATGATGTTTTCTCGGAAAAACAGAAACTAACTATGCTTAAAGGAATCAGAGAGGACTCGCAGTGGCTTACCCGTATGGTTGAAAACCTGCTTTCCGTTACAAGACTCGACGGCGGAAACGTCAAGATTCTCAAAACCTCGGTTTCTCTTGAGGAGCTGATAGACTCGGTTCTAAAAAAATTCCGCAAAAGATATCCAGAGCAGAATGTTATACTGAATATCCCCGATGATTTTGTTTCAATTCCTATGGACGCACTGCTTATTGAGCAGGTACTGGTCAATATACTGGATAACGCAGTGGAACACGCCAAAGGAATGACAGAACTGCATCTGAGCGTCAGAGTTGACGGAAAAAAAGCGGTTTTTGAAATTTCAGATAACGGCTGCGGCATTGAAACGGAAAGGCTTAAAACAATCTTTACAGGCTACGGCGGAGGGACATCGCCTACCGATACAAAAATAAATTCGGGCATAGGTCTTTCTGTATGCGCCACGATTATAAAGGCACACGGCGGAGAAATAACCGCAGGAAACACAGAAGGGGGCGGTGCAGTTTTCCGCTTCAGTCTCGGCATTGAGGAGAATTACGATGAATAATAACAAATACAAGATTCTTGTAATTGAGGATGAAAATAATATAAAAAACTTTCTGACCGCGCTGCTTGAAGCAAGCAACTTTCAGGCAATTTCGGCAGAAAGCTGTTCAGGCGGCCTGCTGATGTTCAATTCCCACAGGCCTGACCTTGTTATTCTTGACCTGGGGCTTCCCGACCGTGACGGGACTGAGTTCATACGCACAGTGCGCAAGGAAAGCAGTGTGCCTGTTATTGTCCTTTCTGCCCGCACAGATGAAAAGGATAAGGTTGAAGCACTTGACCTCGGCGCAAACGACTATGTGACCAAGCCTTTCGGCTCTGCGGAGCTTGTGGCAAGAATACGTTCTGCACTCAGGAATGCCCGTCATACAAACGATTCAGGTCATGCAGCAGAAAAATTCATACTTGACAAGCTTATGATTGATTATGACTCAAGACGTGTTTTTCTTGACGGCTCGGAAATCAGACTTACACAGACGGAATATAATATTGTGGCGCTCCTTTCGGAGCACTGCGGAAAGGTACTTACCTACTCCGCCATTATTTCAGCAATCTGGGGCTATAATGACTATGGCAGCAAGAAAAAGCTTCAGGTAAATATGGCAAATATACGTAAAAAATTCGGCGCTACTCCGGGAAATGACTGTTATATAATAAATGAACTGGGTGTAGGATACAGAATGGATAAACACGATGAATAAGCGCAAATGCACAGGATTTATATAATTCTGTGCATTTTTTTAACTGCATCTTTGCCGCAGATATGATACAATACATATTGTTTTCAGATAGCACTTGAATTTTTCGTCATTAAAATGTATAATGTATAATTGGACATTTTTATTGTTCAAAACCATCGAAAGGACAAAAGAAATCACAATGAGGAAAACAAAAATAATCTGCACCATAGGGCCTGCCTGCGATAATGAGGAAACCCTTACAAGAATGTGTCATAACGGCATGAATGTTGCAAGACTCAATTTTTCCCACGGAAGTCTTGACGAGCATCAGCAGAAAATTGACCTTGTAAAAAAGGTGCGTGAAAAGCTGAATCTCCCTATCGCAATTATGCTTGACACTAAAGGCCCCGAATACAGAATCCAGACCTTTGAAAACAAAAAAATAACCCTGAATGACGGTGACCGCTTTATTTTCACAACCGATGATATTGTCGGAAACAAAGAAAAAGTTTCCGTTAATTACAAGCAGCTGACAAATGACCTCGAAAAGGGTGACAGAATCCTTGTAAATAACGGTCTTGTAATCTTTGAGGTTGACGAAATCAGCGGAAATGACGTTATCTGTACCGTAATTTCAGGCGGCGTACTTTCTGACCGCAAGAGTATGAACTTTCCCAACAAGGTGCTTAAAAGCGAATATCTGAGCGACCATGACAGAGAGGATTTGCTGTTCGGAATTAAAAATGATGTGGATTTTGTAGCCGCTTCCTTTGTTTCCACTAAAAAGGATGTTGAAGCAATGAGAAAATTCCTTGACGACAACGGTGGAAAGTCAATTGACATCATTGCCAAAATCGAAAACCGTGCAGGAGTTGACAACATTGACGAAATCTGCGAGGTTGCAGACGGAATTATGGTTGCAAGAGGCGACTTGGGTGTAGAAATCCCCTTTGTGGAAGTTCCTTCCATTCAGAAATACCTTATCCAGAAATGCAGACTTCTCGGAAAAAGAGTTATTACTGCTACCGAAATGCTTGAATCAATGATTCAGAATCCAAGACCTACCCGTGCAGAAATTTCCGACGTTGCAAATGCTGTTTATGACGGCTCCTCCGCTGTAATGCTTTCAGGCGAAACAGCCGCAGGAAAACACCCCGAGGAAGCTGTAAAGAATATGGCGGAAATTGCCGAATACACAGAGAAGCACATCGACTACACCCGTTGGTTCAATACAACCGATTACAAGATAATCAACATAACCGACGCTATCTCCCATGCAACCTGCGCTATGGCAATCGACGTAAAGGCAAAGTGTATTGTCGTGAACTCAATAACAGGAAAAACCGCACGAATGGTAAGCCGTTTCCGCAGTCCTGCGGAAATTATCGGAGTAACCACAGATATCAAGGCATGGAGACAGCTTAATCTCAGCTGGGGTGTAACACCCGTTCTCGAAGAGGAATATAATTCACTTGATATTGTTTTTTATCAGGCACTCAATCACGCAAAGAAAATTCTCAATCTGCAGCCCGGAGATAATGTAGTTCTCACAGGCGGTCAGATTAACGGACAATCAGGAAATACAAATACCATAAAGGTTGAAGTAGTAAGATAACGGAGGGTCAAATGACAATTTTTGATGTACTTACATTAATCGGCGGTCTCTGCCTGTTCCTGTTCGGCATGAACGTTATGGGCAATGCGCTGGAAAGACGTGCAGGCGGAAAGCTCCGTGCAATTCTCGGAAAGCTTACACAGAATAAGGCAACAGGTTTTCTCACAGGTCTCGGCGTTACTTCGGTAATCCAGAGTTCGTCTGCTACAACCGTTATGGTTGTCGGTTTCGTAAACTCGGGTCTTATGACGCTCAGACAGGCAATCAACGTAATCATGGGTGCCAATGTCGGCACAACCGTTACCGCATGGATTCTGAGTCTCGGAGGTATTGAAAGCGACAATATATTTGTCCAGCTTCTTAAGCCTACCTCCTTCACTCCTGTACTTGCTCTTATCGGCATCATTCTTTATATGTTCTGTAAGAGCGACACCAAAAAGGACACAGGCGTTATATTTTTAGGCTTTGCAACTCTCATGTTCGGTATGGACACAATGTCAGGTGCGGTCGAAGGTCTTAAGGATGTTCCCGAATTTGCCGAACTGTTTATTCTTTTTACAAATCCTATTCTCGGTGTTCTTGCAGGCGCAATTCTCACAGCAATTATCCAGTCCAGCTCCGCTTCGGTAGGCGTCTTACAGGCATTATCAGTTACAGGTAAAGTGACCTTCGGCTCTGC
>CAZGRB010000160.1:0-5319 GCA_964527695.1 uncultured Ruminiclostridium sp. | reverse complement strand
AATGGATACCGTATACCCTGCCGCATCAAAGTGCCATCTCGACAGGGTTTCGTCAATAGGGTCATATATTCCGTCAGTTGCATGAAGCTCTGCCGCCAGCGAGTTGAAAATATTTTCGGTATCATCCGAAATAATGCGGTAGCTTATATCGTTAAGACCCTCTTCGTTGCTTATATTTATTTCAAGGCTTGCGGGATAGCCTCCGAGAGATAAATTATTGTACTGAAGGGTGCTTTCTTCTGAGTAATTCATTATTAAATCAGCTTTGAAGGTAAGGCAGGCAGTTACCTCGTCAACCGTCATGCCCCACCTGAGCTTGTAAAGCTCATCTCTGACGGAAGAGGATGCAGCAGTATCGGGGTCGTTATCCGAAACGGCGGTAGTAACCTGCTCTCCGTCATGTGAACTGCTCATGGAGATATCATATTTATCCAGTATGTACCCTGCACCTATAATCATTACAACTGCCGCTGCGGCAGACAGTATTACAGGTAATGAACGGGAATCGCTTTTTACGGCTGTGCGTTTTATATCCGCCTTGTTCATATCAATAGGAGTGCCTGATTTTTTAATAATTGTCCTGGCGGCTTCTTCTATGTACTTATCATCAATTTCCTCTGCTGCCTTTTCCCACAGTTCTTTTCTGCTCATACACTGACACCCCTTTCTTCCAGAAATTTTTTCAGTTGTTCCCTTGTTCTTGTAAGCCGTGACCGTACCGCCGTATCGGTCATATCAAAATTCATTGCAATTTCTCTTGTGGACATATTGAAATAATAACGTGCCACAAAGATTTCACGGGTGCGCCTTTTCTGAGTGCCGAGAAAGGCATTCAGCGCTTCTCCCATGCTCTTGCTGTCAAATTCTTCCTCTAAGGTTCTTCCCGAATCCAGAATTTCATCAAGCTCATCATATTGCTCATCAAAACGGTTCATGTTTACTTTTTCGCATAATGTCAGGGCTGTGTTTTTTACAATCCTGCATAGATACGCACAGAATGACTCGGGATTTTTCGGAGGAATGGCATTCCAGATTTTAAGGTATGATGAATTGACGCATTCCTCTGCGTCCTCACTGCTTTGTAAAATACCGTTTGCTATTTTCATGCAAAGCCGGTCATATTTTGTTTTTGTTTCGGTAATTGCCTGTTCTGAACGTGAAAAATAAAGGGCAATAATTGCCTTGTCATCCATCCTGCAATCAACTCCTTCTCCTATACACTTTCTATAATATAAAACATCTGTATCTGTAAAAATGTTGCATTATTCTGTAAATAATTTTACCACAGTTGATTTTACATTTCAAGTATATTGAGATTATCTCCGTCCGCCGTAAGCTTAACCGTTTTTATATGGGTGTTTTCATAGGTTCTGAAGTGCATTTCAAGGCTTTCTGCGTCAAAGCAGCAGGAATAGCTTGTAAAATGATATTTTCCGTCGGGCGTAATAACAGCGCCCTTTGGTATAGCGGCATTACCGAGAATATGAAAGAAATGGCTTACGGTACCGCAGTTTTCAGGGGTGTTGCGAAGCAGATAATCCGCTCTTGCAAATCTTGAAGCAGGTGTAAAATCTCCACATAAGCCTGCTGTTCCCAGTCCAAGCATTTTACCGCCTGAATTTGCGGGATTACACGGCGATAAATTCATATAATGGATTCTGTTTTCCATATGAAAAGGGAAGGGCGGATTATTCGTAAGCACATCTGCGGGATTTTCGTAAACTTTCATTCCGTCAGTTGTCTTTTCCAGCACCAGCGAACCGCTTTTGTCGGCAATATGCCAGTGAAGCGGAGATAGGGGCAGATTTTCCGAAAAGGGCAGATTGATTATATCTGTTTCGGACAGAACCGCCCTTATTTCTGATAGATTTCTGCATTCTGCAAGGAGATAGGGGATTATTTCATAGGGTGCGAGATTTATTCTGCCTTTTGTTTCGTTTTCGTTATAGTAAGCGTTTTCGGGAAATTTCAGGGCGGCAATATAAAGCCCGTTCTCATTCATGGCCTCTGCATACAAGGGAAATCCGTCAGCAACCGCCGCTGTGCCGATAAAGGCATAATGCTTTTCGAGTGTTCCTGCTTTTTTGAAATTCAGCGGAAAATTTCTGGGAATATTAACTGCACATTCCCCGAAGCTGTAATCAATATCCATATTCCTTCCGAAAAGATTTCTGCTTCTGCGTAATGCAATACTTGTACACATATAAATACCGCCTTTCATTTCTGATATTTTTATCATAAAACTTCAGAATATGAATTGAAAAAAATTCCGTGAAATGATATACTGAAAGTGACACCTTTCAGGAAAAACTGTGTTATATGATATGTAAGGGGGAATTGATGTGACAGATAACGAGATTATTGAGCTGTTCTTTTCACGCTCGGAAAGCGCAATCACCGAAACAGGCAGCAAATACGGCCGCCTGTGCAGAAAAGTATCGTATAACATACTTATGAATGAAGAAGATATGGAGGAGTGTATAAACTCCGCCTATCAGAAGCTATGGGAAAATATACCGCCCAAAAGACCCGAATCACTGTGCGGATATCTGTGCAGGATTGTGCGCAATATTGCGCTGAATATCCGCAGAAAGGAAGCCGCATACAGTATGGATAACTGCTACGAGGAGCTGTCGGAAAGCTTTTCCGATAACAGTAATGTGGAAACTGCCTTTGATTCAAAGCAGATTTCAGGATACATAAATGAATTTCTTGAAAAACAGAAAAAGCAGAACCGTATTGTTTTCACGGCAAGGTATTATTTCGGAATGTCGGTAAGGGAAATTGCATCAGGCTATGAAATAAGCGAGAATGCGGTAAAATCCCGATTAAAGCGTATGCGCAGCGAACTTCGTGAATTTCTTTCGGAAAGGGGTGTTGAAGTATGAGCAGACAGGAATTATTTAAAAATGCAATGGCAGACCTTGACGAAAAATACATAAACGAAGCGGCGGAGGAATTATATAAGCGTCAGGGCGAGGAAATAAGAGTAACTGACAACAGAATTGCAAAGCCTCAGAAAAATTCGGGACTAAAGATGTTCATAGGAGTTGCGGCGGCAGTTGCCCTTGTCATAGGCGGCTTTGCCGTACTGAACAGCTTATCCGATAAGCCTCCCGTAATTGAAAATCCATATGATTCTTCCGAAACGGGCGATAAGGTTACAAAATATGACCGTGTTGTTATTTTTGATGAAGGGGGAGCACATACCGAAATCTACCCCGAAATATGGGACGAATACAGCAAGCTCGCTGTGGAGATGATTGAAAACCTGGAAAAGGTTACCCTGACCGAAACGGACTATATTCCGTCAAATGGCGGAAATGTGGATTATACAGGAATAAACCTTTACTATGATGAAGCCTGCGATACGTATGAAATAGCCCATTGCTATGCAGGGGGCAGCCTCGACCGCACAATCATTACAAAAAATGGTGTGAATTACGAAGCCTCAGGGGATGAGCTCATCCGTGTAATGGAAATTACCACCGAGCTTATGAAAACCGCCGTTCCCACTCTTTTAAGCGGCGAATATTATCTTGACGGCGATGAGAACAGCGGCGTTTACATTGAGGTTAAGAACGGCACAATCTGTCTTAAGGGCGACAACGACCTTGACTTCGTAAAGGCAAACTGCGGCGATATGAATTATAACGACGTTTATCAGGCTCTTGGCGAAAAGGAATTTGTTATTACAAGTATTAGTGGAGATATACTCAAACAGGGAATAATAACCCAGTGGGAGAAAGACGAAAAGGTCAACGCAAACCGTTATCAGGGCTTATGTCATTATTATTTCTCAGGCTATGTTCAGAGCGGCCCGATAATTGAGCTTTTAGGTCATAAATTCATGCTTGAACTGCCTGAAATTATGGAGTATGAAGATACATTCGCAAAGGGTACGATACGCTTTACGGAGCTTAATCCCGCAGAAATATTAAGAATAAACGAGGTACAGCTTCCCATAGGGAATGAAACAGCCGCAAAGGAATATTTCGACAGGCTTTCGGGCAATTCCACAGGCATTGACCGCTTCGGTCTCACTGCACTTTCCGATTACGAATTTGATGAGAAAAATTCCTTCTGCAACGCTATGGGCGATTCGATTCTCCAGAACGATTACGCAAAGCTCCGCTATATCCGTAACGAAAGCGACAGGATTTATACAGGCGCTTATGTGGATATTTTTGTGGGGCAGTCGGGAAGCACTCAGCCCGGACTTATGCTTTCCACAGGTACGGGTCTTGTTTTCCCCATATTTAACAATGAAAATGAGAAGCTTTCTGAGTTTACTCTCAATGACGGCACAGTCCTGAAGCTTAAAATCGGCGGTGCAACCTATGACGGGCAGGATTACTACACAGCAGAATGGACAGACATGGCAAGACAGCTTAAATACAAGGTCAATGCAAAACGCTGCACAAGAGACTTTTTCATCAGCACTGTAATCGCCCTTGTCTACGACGTTGACGGAATAGGAAATCTTACCGCCGCAGATTCTGAGCTTCCTGTAAATCTTGCGGACTATACAATGGATTTCCAGATTTTCTATGATTATTTCCGTGGTATATGGCAGGACGATCAGGTCGGAAATATATCTGAAATAGGCTGGGACGATGACTTTTTCAATTATGACAATCCTCTTGAAGGCTTCTATAAGGACAGCAAGGGCGCATATATGGCGAGATGGAGCTATAGTCATTATACCCTGTACTTTATTCCCGAAGACGACAGGGATTCCATGTATCAGTACGCCATAAACATCAACGAAGACGGAACAACAACCGTTCCGGAACAGCCCGGTGCAATATTCACCAGAGTGGGAGAGGGTAAGTATGTGCAGAATACAGGTGTTTACGGCTACCTCGGTATATGTGAACTCTGTACCACTGACGGAATTGATTTCGACGCACTCCATAATCTCAGCTTTGACGACCATAACGGCGAACACTGGTCACGTCACAACGATACAGCGTTCAACGACTGGGGCGATATAGGTGTGCTTGAACGCAGCAAGGATCCTGCTGCCGCTGAAGTTGTGCTTGCGCTGAAATTCTTAAACGGTGACGGAGTAACCGAACAGTATTTCCTCTGCAATTTAAAGAAGAATGAGGACGGTACATTAACCCTCACCGAAACGCCCATTAAATTCGATATTTCTGAGCTGGATTACGAAAATTCCCAGACTCCACACGCTGAGCGTCTGCGGCAGAATGTATTGGCGGATACCGAACGTGGAAGCGTTAATTATTATATCAGTGCAAGGTTCGAGGTTTATCCCGTAACCGATGACAGCTACTATCTTGTGCGTCAGATGGG
>CAZGRB010000159.1:0-5381 GCA_964527695.1 uncultured Ruminiclostridium sp. | reverse complement strand
GGCTCGGTTGCAAAGAAGCACGGCATTTATTTCAGCAGACCCGGTAACGGTATCTGCCACCAGGTGCATCTTGAACGCTTCGGTGTTCCCGGAAAGACACTTATCGGCTCTGACAGCCATACACCCACAGGCGGCGGTATCGGTATGATTGCTATCGGTGCAGGCGGACTTGACGTAGCAGTTGCTATGGGCGGCGGCGCATATTACATTACATACCCCAAGGTTGTAAAGGTTGAGCTTACAGGTAAGCTTAATCCCTGGGTAGCTGCAAAGGATGTTATTCTTGAAGTTCTCAGAAGAATGTCCGTTAAGGGCGGTGTCGGCAAGGTTATCGAATACTGTGGTGAAGGCGTAAAGACACTTTCTGTTCCCGAACGTGCAACTATTACAAACATGGGTGCAGAACTCGGCGCTACAACATCTATCTTCCCCTCTGATGAAATCACAAAGGAATTCTTAAAGGCTCAGAAGCGTGAAGAGGTATGGACTCCTCTTGCAGCTGACCCTGATGCTGAATATGACGAAGAACTCACAATCAATCTTTCCGAGCTTGCACCTTTAGCTGCTTGTCCTCACTCTCCTGACAACGTAAAGAGCGTTGAGGAAATCGGACCTATGAAGATTGACCAGGTATGTATCGGCTCCTGCACAAACAGCTCTCTTCTCGATATGATGAAGGTGGCTCACATCTTAAAGGGCAAGACCGTTCACCCCGACGTATCTCTTTCTATCGCGCCCGGCTCCAAGCAGGTACTCAATATGCTTGCTGAAAACGGCGCACTTGCAATTATGATTGACGCAGGTGCAAGAATCCTTGAAAGTGCCTGCGGCCCCTGCATCGGTATGGGTCAGTCTCCTAACTCTAAGGGTATCTCGCTCCGCACATTCAACCGTAACTTCGAGGGCAGAAGCGGAACAAAGGACGGTCAGATTTATCTTGTATCTCCCGAGCTTGCAGCCGCTTCCGCACTTACAGGCGTACTCACAGACCCCAGAACATTAGGCGAAATGCCTGACTTCAAGCTTCCCGAAGAATTTATCATCAACGACAATATGATTGCACTTCCTGTTGATGAAAAGGATATGGACAGCGTTGAAATCCTCCGCGGTCCCAACATCAAGCCTTTCCCTGAAACAGCTCCTCTCCAGGAAACAATCGACTGCGGCTGCTCCTTAAAGGTAGGCGACAACATCACAACCGACCACATCATGCCCGCAGGTGCAAAGATTCTTCCCTTACGTTCCAACATTCCCGCTATTTCCAACTACTGCTTCACAGTATGTGACGAAAAGTTCCCCGAAAGAGCAAAGTCCATGGGACAGAGCATTATCGTCGGCGGCGCAAACTACGGTCAGGGTTCTTCCAGAGAGCACGCAGCACTTGCACCTCTTTACCTCGGCGTAAAGGCAGTTCTTGTAAAGAGCTTTGCACGTATCCACAGAGCAAACCTTATCAACGCAGGCATCCTTCCTCTTACATTTGTAAACGAAGCTGACTACGAAAACATTGCAGAAGGCGACAAGCTTGTTATCGAGGGCGTAAGAGCGGCAGTTGAAGGCGGCAAAACCGAGCTTACAGTTGTAAACAAGACAAACGGCAAGGAAATTCCCGTTCTCTGCGAGCTTACAGGCAGAACAAAGGATATTATGCTTGCAGGCGGTCTTCTCGACTACACAAGAGAATCTCTCAAGTAAGAGGTAAATTCTATGAATAAAATCACAGTAATTGCAATCGCTGCCGCTTCCTTTTTCGCAGGTCTGTGCCTCGGACAGCTTATAGGCAACAGCGGCGGCTTCGGCTGTAACAACGGCAACACTTTTATCAACAATTACGGTAAAGACGAAGAAGAGTATGACTATGAGGAATATGATGATTCCGAAGAGGATTACTCATTCTGAAAATACAAAACGGAGGTAACTACCAATGGCTAAAATTCAGATGACAACGCCCCTCGTAGAGATGGACGGCGACGAAATGACCCGAATCATCTGGCAGATGATCAAGGACATTCTTTTAACACCCTATGTTGACCTTAAGACTGAGTATTATGACCTTGGTCTTGTAAAGAGAAACGAAACAAACGACCAGATTACAATCGACAGTGCCAATGCCGCAAAGAAGTACGGCGTTGCTGTAAAGTGCGCAACAATCACACCTAACGCACAGAGAATGACAGAATACAACTTAAAGGAAATGTGGAAGTCCCCCAACGGTACAATCCGTGCAATCCTTGACGGTACAGTATTCCGTGCACCTATCATTGTAAAGGGTATAAACTCCCTTATCCCCACATGGACAAAGCCTATTACAATTGCCCGTCACGCATACGGCGACGTATACAAGAACAGCGAAATGAAGGTAACTGACGGCTCCAGGTGCGAGCTTGTTGTAACCGACAAGGACGGCAACGAAACACGTCAGCTTATCCACAATTTCAAGGGCTCTGACGGTATTATTCAGGGCTTACACAACATCAACGAAAGTATTGCTTCCTTTGCAAGAGCCTGCTTCAATTTTGCACTTGATACAAAGCAGGATTTATGGTTTGCAACAAAGGATACAATTTCCAAGCAGTACGACCACACCTTCAAGGATATCTTCGCAGAAATCTACGAAGCAGAATACAAGGCAAAGTTTGAAGCAGCAGGCATTGAATATTTCTACACACTTATTGACGATGCAGTAGCAAGAGTTGTACGCTCTGAAGGCGGCTACATCTGGGCTTGCAAGAACTATGACGGCGACGTAATGTCCGACATGGTTGCTACAGCATTCGGCAGCCTTGGCATGATGACAAGCGTACTTGTATCTCCCGACGGCATCTATGAATACGAAGCTGCTCACGGCACAGTTACAAGACACTACTACAAGCACCTCAAGGGTGAAGAAACCTCCACAAACTCCGTTGCAACAATCTTTGCATGGACAGGCGCTCTCAAGAAGAGAGGCGAGCTTGACGGCAACGCTGAGCTTACAGCTTTTGCTGAAAAGCTTGAAAAGGCAACTGTAAAGACAATCGAAGACGGCGTTATGACAGGCGACTTATATGTTCTTTCTTCCCTTGAAAACAAGAAGAAGGTAAATACCGAACAGTTCCTTCTCGAAATCAACGAGCGTTTGAAGGAAATGATGTAAAAGAGGTTGATGCAAAATGCCTAAGAAAAATATATCAAAATCCGTAATCCGTCGTCTGCCGCGGTATTACCGCTTTCTGGGCGAGCTTCTCAAGGAGGGGATAAACAAGATTTCCTCCCATGAGCTTGCTGAAAGAATGCGTCTCACCGCTTCGCAGATAAGACAGGACCTTAACTGCTTCGGCGGCTTTGGTCAGCAGGGCTACGGATATAACGTTTCGGAGCTTCGCAGTGAAATCGGCTCGATTCTCGGCGTTGACAAGCAGAATAAGACTATCCTTATCGGTGCTGGTAATCTGGGTCACGCCATAGCCGTTCATATCAATTTTGAAAAGTACGGCTGTAAGCTCTGCGGAATCTTCGATTCCGATGAAAAAATGGCAGGGCAGACGATTGTAGGTCAGAAGATTTACGGCATTGACCGTTTATCTGAATTCTGCCGTCAGAATCAGCCTAAAATTGCCATTCTCTGCATACCGAAATCTGCCGCCCCTCAGCTTTGCGAGCAGCTTATCGGCCTCGGAATCAAGGCTTTCTGGAACTTCTCCCACTATGACATCAATCTTGAACACAATGATATAATTGTTGAGAACGTTCACCTCGGTGACAGCCTTCTTGCACTCAATTACGGCGTAAGCAATGCCGAAAAAACAGAAGAATAAAAAAATCCCACAGGTTTTAAACCTGTGGGATTTTTTTATGAAGTGACAATCATATCGTAAACAATACTGAAGTCTGCGCCTTTTTCGGCGTATTTGTCGAGAGTTTTATTTTCATATAAGCTTCGGGCAAGCTCATAGGCCTTGGGGCAATCAGCAGCAAAGCATTTTATGATCTCATTGGATTCACCATTGTTCATTTTAAGCTCGAAATATGTCTGCACGGTAAGCTGAACCAGTTGTAAATCTCCAAGCTCAAAAACCGTATTGATGTTTTTGGATTTTACATACCTGTCGTCCTCACAGTAATGGATTGAGCCGCAATAGCCGTCTCTTGCCGCAACACGGATTTTTACGAAATTACTCATGACAATTGTGCCCATACACATGGGGCAGGGCTCCATACAAGCGTATATGGTATATTTTTTTACATCAGGATATTTACCTGTATCCAGCTTAATTAAACAATCCGTTTCAGCGTGAGCAATTCTGTGATTTCCGCTTGTAATTTCTGCTGTGCGGTTTCTTCCGGCGCAGATAATATTGTCATTTTCGTCGGCTATTGCCGCACCGATTGGTATTGAACCGTTTCTGAATGATTCCCATCCCTCATTGAAAGCTGCCTGCCATACTTTTGAAATATCGTTCCACATATTTACTTCCTCTTGTTCAGTTTCCTCTTCCTGCCTCAAAAAGGTCAGTAAACAGCTTGCTGTATCTGAGACCACGTGCGGTTTCCAGCTTCATGATTCCGCCGTGGAGAGAAACGGGAAGCTCCTCGCCGCCAAAGGAAACTGTTTCTTCATTGTGGCTGAAAACTCTCTGACGGATTTCTTCGGCATCATTTATGTCTGTCTTGTTTGTGAGCAGTACAAATTCATCGCCGCCGATACGGAACATTATCATATCGTCAGTTTTTTCGTTGTCAATACGCTTTAAGCATTCAGCAATTGCAATATCACCTGCGTTATGACCGTACTTGTCGTTAAAAATAAGGAGATTGCACATATCGAAGCATATTGCATAGGTGCCGTCCATTTCTCTGAGTGTTTCATAAAGTCCTGTTAAATCAAATTTTTTCATAATAATATGTCCTCCTGAATTTGTAATCGGAATATCGAGCTTCGGATAGATTTCGGAGAAGTTTCTTTTTTTGCGGTATTGTGACGGAGATTCGCCCCAGATGCGTGTAAACGCACGGGAAAAAACCTCGTGGGAATTGAAACCGTAACGAAGAGCAATATCAAGGATATTGTCATCGGTTGTCAGCAATTCTCTTGAAGCAGCGGTAATTCTGCGTCTGCCGATATAGTCGGCAATACCGATATGGAAAACCCGCTTGAACATCTTCTGCAGGGAAGAAACGCTGTATAAGCAGTGTTTTGCAATATCCTCCTGAGAAATATCCTCAGTAAGATTTGCTTCAATATAGTCAATAGCGCTTGTCAGCACAGCAAAGCTTTCCATGTGAACACCTCCGTGTTGAATTTATCAGGATAACGTTATCATAATTACATTATATCCGATGTAATTGAAAAAATCTTGATTTTTTGCGTAAAGCTGAGAACTGTTAAGGTATAAACTGAA
>CAZGRB010000158.1:0-5395 GCA_964527695.1 uncultured Ruminiclostridium sp. | reverse complement strand
TGTGCCTCTCGAAGGCTGTCAGATTGTCGAAAAATAACTTTTTCGACAATCTGACGCTTCCGACTTTTAAGTCGGAAGCGTATCTTCTTTATGCAGCATTATGAGCTTTTTTGATAAATTCCACAAAATCATCTTCGGGAATAGGTTTTGAATAGAAGTAGCCCTGAATGTAATCACAGTTAAGGTCTGTAAACTTTTCAACCATTTTCTGTGTTTCTATACCTTCAACAACAATCTCCATATTCATATCCTTCAGCATACGTACCGTGTTCTGGATAGCAATCCACATTTTCGGGTTGCTCTGCTCATCTACAAAGGATTTGTCAAGCTTTACAATCTTCAGCGGAAGCTGAATCATACGGCGCATATTTGAGTAACCTGTGCCATAATCGTCAAGTGAGAAGCTCACTCCTGCACGGCTGAGTGTGTCGAGATTCTGTTTCATTACAGACTGTGCATACGTGACAGCTGTTTCAGTGATTTCGAGATTGATTTTATCGGGAGTGAGATTGTATTTTTTCAGTGTTGATAATACTTTATCGGCAAGATTTCCGTGAATACACTGTGCAACCGAAAGGTTAATCTCGATATAATCAAGACCTAAATCCTTGAATTTATCGCTTGCAATAAATCTGCATACTTCTTCAAGAACGAAATCTCCGATTTTATGAATTGCACCGTTTCTTTCTGCGGCAGTGATGAACATATCGGGAGGTACAAATCCGTATTCATCATCTATGAGGCGGAGCAACGCCTCCGCTGTGGAGAATTTGCCTTTTTCTACGGAATAGATAGGCTGGTAATGCACCCTGAAGCTTTTGTTTTTGAGCGCTCTTTCAATGATTATATCAATATTGTTAGCCATATCGAAGCGGTCCTGTTTGAACAGCTCGGAAGCGTAGAGCACTCCTCCTGTATTGTAGCTTTTGTCGTGGAAATTTTCTCCCAGCGCAATCAGCGTTGTAAAATCTTTTACATCATCGGGGCAGTTGGTAACACAGATGTTGGGTATAAATTCAACAGCTAGCTTATTTATTGTTTCATTTTCACATAAAGCTTTTACAAGTGTTTTTGTAAACTGCGATATTTTTGGAAAATCGTTGCGTTTTGCTACAATGCGGAATCGTCCTCGGTCGAGATAGTAGACTTCAGGACTGATTTTTGAATTACGTGATGCTTTTACAATTTCTTCTCCCACTGTACGGAGAAGCTTAAGTGTTGAATCATAACTGAGCATTGACTGGATTGAAAGAAAGCTTCCTATGTTGAGCATAATAACTGTGAAGCTTTTTTCATTGGAGAAGGAGCGCTTGACATTTTCCACATATGCATTGTAGTTTCCGAGACCTGTACGCACATCTATAAGCTCTTCAGGTCTTTGCGTCGTCATTGTAATAAGAAGAAGGGAAACCGCACCTGCAAACATTTCAACAACGATTCTCGGGTAAACAAACTGGATAAGTATTGCTGCGATCATAAGAGGTACCATTGCACTTATAGACAGGATTTTGACTTTGCTGAGAACCTTGCGGCATCTGAAAAGATAAATCAAACCGAATACCATATAATATACGGCAACGGCATAAAGAATGAAAAATAAGTCACCTCTGATATATGTATGGTCTGATATTTCAAATACGCAGTCAGTGAACAGATTTACGACAAGCGCTGTTGCAACCAGAGCAAACGGCGCAACAAGGAGCATCATCTGAATTTTATTCTTCAGCATTTTGTGCCATGTGTCGGAAAGACTTATTATATACATGACATAAGCAGGTGTGGTCATGTTATGGGTAAGCAGATAGCCTGTGTGCGCTGCATAGAGAAGGACATGGTCGGCTGTACCGCTGTTGTCAAGTGTTATCGCCCATATGTTGAACAGGTTTGAAACCAGCATTGTGCCCATAATAAAGATAAACATACGGTTTGAAATGCCGTTGGTCATTTTTCGTATTGTTACTGAAAACATTAGGACAAGGAGCAGAACGAGCGCACAGATATCAAAATGAATGAGCTTATCCAGATTAATCACCCTCCTTGAGTTTCAAAATGGTAACATATTTGCTATCATTATATCACAAATGTACATTAAAGTCAATAAACACCTGTCTTGATTAATGTTTTTGTTCAAATTCAACAAAATAAGTTAATGTCTTTTTATGCTGATAATTTATTCATCTGTTGACTTTATGTGATAGTTTTGGTATAATTAAATGTATCATTTTCAGAAAGACGGTATTTTTATGCTTAATGACATCATATCTGCTGTAAATGATGCTCTTTACAGTTATATCCTGATTATTCTTCTTATAGTCGGTGGTATTTATTTTACAATCCGCACACGTTTTGCTTCATTCAGGCTTCTCGGTGAACAGCTGAGGGCTGTAACCGAAAAAACTGACGGCGGTGTTTCGTCCTTTCAGGCACTTATGGTATCAACCGCTTCGAGAGTCGGAACAGGAAACATAGTCGGCGTTTCCACAGCGCTTTGCCTCGGAGGCTTCGGCTCTGTGTTCTGGATGTGGATTATAGCCATAATAGGTAGCGCATCTGCTTTTATTGAGAGTACTCTGGCACAGATTTACAAGAAAAGAGGTCCTGACGGCTGTTACGGTGGTCCTGCATATTACATTGAAACAGCGTTGAAAAAACGTTTTCTTGCAGTTGTTTTTTCGGTTCTGCTGATTCTTACCTATGGCGTAGGCTTCAATATGCTCGCTTCATATAATCTGCAGTCAACCTTTTCTGCATATGAATTTTACGATGCACAGACAACTCCTGTAATGATAGGTATAATTCTTGCAGCTCTTGTCTGCTATTGTCTTATGGGTGGCGGTGAGCGTGTCATTAAAACAACCAGCTTACTTGTACCTGTTATGGGTGTTGCATACATTCTTGTTTCTGTTGTTATTGTTATTCTTAATATTACAAACCTTCCTTCGGTTATTTCAACTATTTTTTCAGAAGCCTTCAACTTCGAAGCAATTTTCGGAGGCTTTGGCGGCTCCTGTGTAATGTACGGCATCAAACGTGGTTTATTCAGCAATGAAGCAGGTGTAGGTTCTGCACCAAATGCTTCCGCCTCCGCTGAAGTTAGCCATCCTGTAAAGCAGGGGTTGGTTCAGGTACTTTCCGTATTCATTGATACAATCCTTGTATGCAGTGCAACAGCGTTTATGTGTATGTGCTCTGGCGTTGAGCCTACCGAGGAGCTTTCAGGCGCCCCCTATGTTCAGGCAGCGCTTTCTGAAACTCTCGGCGGTTTCGGACCAGTATTCATAACTGTTGCAATGATTCTGTTTGCGTTCACAACTTTGCTTGGTAATCTTTACTACGTTGACAAATGCATAATCCATATTATGAAGCGTACACCGGGCAAGCTCTTCATGACAATCTACCGTATTATTGCATCCCTTGTTGTTTTTGCAGGTGCCTGCCTTTCCGCTGATTTGCTCTGGAATCTTGCCGATGTGCTTATGGGCGGCATGACGCTTATAAATATGCCTGTAATCTTTATTCTCGGCAAGTACGCAATCCGCGCATTAAAAGACTATGAAAAACAGCGCAAGGAGGGTAGAACACCTGTTTTCCATGCTGCTGATATTGATTTACCTCACAAGGTTGATTACTGGGATTAACTTTTGGGTTTACCTGTAAATAATGTTTAGAATATAATAAAAAAGGAGTATTTAATGTATAAACTGATAAAGCAGGAGGGTCGTGCCCGCCGTGGCGAATTTCACACCCCTCACGGAGTAATTCAGGCACCCTTCTTTATGAATGTAGGCACATCGGCTGCCATAAAGGGCGGTATCTCATCTCTTGATTTAAAGGAGCTGAAATGTCAGGTCGAGCTTTGCAATACCTATCATCTTCATGTCCGTCCGGGTGATGATGTAATCTACAAAATGGGAGGACTCCATAAATTTATGAACTGGGACAGACCTATCCTTACAGACAGCGGAGGATTTCAGGTTTTCTCCCTTGCAAAACTCCGCAGGATTAAGGAAGAGGGTGTTTATTTCAGCTCTCATGTTGACGGCAAGAAGATTTTTATGGGTCCTGAAGAAAGTATGCAGATTCAGTCGCACCTTGCTTCTACAATTGCAATGGCGTTTGACGAATGTGTAGAGAATCCTGCCAAGTATGAGTATGCAGCACAGTCTATCGAGCGTACAACCCGCTGGTTATACCGTTGTAAGGCTGAAATGGACAGACTTAATTCACTTCCCGAAACTATAAATAAACAGCAGATGCTTTTCGGTATTAATCAGGGTGCAACCTTTGATGATTTACGTATAAAGCACATGAAGGATATCAGGGAACTTGACCTTGACGGTTTTGCAATCGGCGGTCTTGCAGTTGGTGAGCCTGCGGAGGTTATGTATCATATTCTTGACGTTGTGCTGCCCTTTGCCCCCGAGGACAAGCCCAGATATTTAATGGGCGTCGGTACTCCCAGTAATATCATTGAGGGTGTTTACCGTGGTATAGATATGTTTGACTGCGTAATGCCCAGCCGTAATGCCCGTCATGCAACCGTATTCACATGGCAAGGAATTACCCACCTTACAAATAACTGCTACACCCTTGACGATAAGCCTATTGATGAGGAATGTGACTGTCCTACCTGCCGCAATTTCTCCCGTTCATATATCAGACATTTGTTCAAGAGTGGGGAAAGCCTTGCAGGCAGACTTGCGGTGCAGCATAACCTGTATTTTTACAACACGCTTATGGAAAAAATCCGTGATGCGCTTGATAACGGCACCTTTGAGGATTTCCGTAATCATTATTCGCCTTTACTGGCACAGAAAAGGAAGTAAAATGGCTTACTGGATAACTCATACAATCATTGCTGAAAAGGTATGCGAAAGGCTGTCATTCCTTGATAAAAAAGGTTTCTGCATCGGAAATGTTGCTCCTGACTGCAATATAGAGAATGAAGACTGGACAGCCTTTGAGCCGCCTCGTGAAGTTACACACTTTATGAGCGGCAGTAAAAAGGGAATGGCTGACTGTGAAAGATTCTTTAATGATTACGTTAAGGGTAAGAATTTCGCTTTGAACGAGCATTATTCTTTTCTGCTTGGTTATTACTCACACCTTGTAACCGATGTAAAATGGCTTGAATATATGCACGATTCGGACAGGGTAAAGGCCTGCTATGAGCGTATAAAGGTAATTCCTGAACTTTACGGAAAAATTAAGGATTTGCCTGTAGAATACTATTCAATCAAAAACACTTTCGGCAAAAGGTGTTTTCTTGACGATGTGGTTGATATTGAGCACAGATATATCATAGAAAACCCTGAAAACTTTTACAATGATATTTTAAGGCAGACAGCAGAATTTCCTGATTATCTTGATTTTCTGCCCAAGGGTGCAATTGCAC
>CAZGRB010000157.1:0-5447 GCA_964527695.1 uncultured Ruminiclostridium sp. | reverse complement strand
GCACCAACAATGGAATGAAGTCTGTGAGCGATTACAATAACTGTTTTATCAGAAATAATTTCAGCGATTGCACGATTCATTTTCTCCTCGTTTTCGGGGTCCATAAATGCGGTAGCCTCGTCAAGTACAACGATAGGCGCATTTTTCAGAATTGCTCTTGCAAGGGAAATTCTCTGACGCTCGCCGCCCGAAAGCATTTTACCGCCGTCGCCTGCCATAGTGTGGATTCCCTTTTCAAGACGTGCAAGGAACTCTCCGCACTGCGCCTTTTCTGCCGCCGCCATAACCTCATCATCTGTTGCATCGGGCTTACCAAGGCGGATATTTTCCAGCAGGCTCATATTGAACAAAAACTGCTCCTGCGAAACGTAGGAAATCTCGTTGTTGAGTGCTTCAATGCTCATCTCACGTATATCCTGCCCGCCGACTTTGATACAGCCGTCTGTTACATCATAGAAATGCACCAACAGCTTTGCAAGAGTGGATTTTCCGCTTCCCGATTCGCCTACAAGCGCAACGAGCTGACCTTCCTTTACATCAAGCGAAACGCCGTGCAGAACCTCGGTTTCCTCATAAGCAAAATGTACATTTTCAAAGCTTATAGAGTGGTCTTTTCCGCTGAATGGTGCATCTGTCTGCTTTAACGGCTCGTTTGCCATCAATGCTTCAAGCTGTCCTATCTTATAGCTTACAACAGGAAGCGTAGGCGCAAAGCTGAGTGCACGCAGAAGCGGTGTGCCAATCGCAAAGCTCATACATAAGGTAAGCACAAGGTCGGGAAGCTCAGACCAGCCCTGCATTACAAAAAGCGCACCCACAGGAAGCAGGAATAAGGCTATGCAGGGGAGAACGCTGTTATAGACAGCCATCCAAGGCCAGCAGACCTTATACCACGCAAGGGTGAAATCACGGTAGCTTTTTATGTCGGTTTCAAAGCGTTCGTAGGATTCACCGTCACGGTTGAATACCTTGACGACCTCCATACCGTTGATGTATTCAACAATTGTGTTGTTCATCTTTTGCGCAGAGGCATAATATTCACCCATTTTGCCTGTTCCCGAAGCATACATCATCTTCATCGCAAGCATACCGAGAGGAAGTGCAAGCAGAGCTAAAAGTGCCAGCTTCCAGTCAACAACAAACATACCGATAATCATTATCACAGGGATTGCAATATTAGCAAAGCCCTCGGGCATAGCGTGAGCAAGTACAAGCTCCAGTGCCTCTATATCCTCAACGAACATCTTTTTTATCGTACCCGTGCCCTTTTCCTGAATAACGCCGAGAGGCATTTTTTCAAGCTTTCCCTGTAAAGAGGCACGGAGATTTTTCAGAGTATTAAATGCGCTGATATGCGAGAAAACAAGTCCTTTCACATATAAAACCGAATAAAGAATTACGCAGACCGCTATCACCGCAATACGCCATATAATTCCGACTGTTTCAATCTCGCCATATCCCAGCACGGGACAGATGAGCTGATACAGAAACAGATACGGAAGAGCGTTTACCGCCACCGCAAGGAACAGAACTATCATTGCCTTGTAGGTCGTTTTACGATATTCGCCTGTGTATTCAAGTACTTTTTTGAACAAAACAAAAACTCCTTTCAAGAAAATAAGTGGGCACGACTGAGCCGTGCCCATAGATTTCTTATTTCATATCAATGCTTGCAACATCAACATACTGGCTGTCGTAGCCGTAGGTGTAGCCTGCTACCTTGTCAGCGTTATATGCAAATGTCTCATGAGTAAAGCTCAGCGGAACAGCGAGATTCTCATCAGCAATTGTTGTAAGAACTGTCTTGTAGATTTCCTCTACTCTTGCAAGGTCAGCGGTGCTGTCTACTTCTGTGAGAAGTTCCTGACCGATAAAGGGAGCATACTGTGCGAAAACAGGGTCAGCGGAGCTGTTGGGATTGATGTTTGTGATAACTGTGCTGGGGTCGTAAGCGCCGCCTGTTGTTTTCCAGAGGGCAAGGTTATATGTACCTGCCATAACGTCACCGTACCATGTCATCATATCTCCGCCCTTTGCAGTTACGGAGAAACCAACTGCTTCAAGCTGTGCCTTTACAGCAAGAACAGCATTTTCAACTGCTGTAAGCTCGTTTGTGTATGTAAGCACGATTTCAAGCTTTACACCGTCCTTTTCACGGATACCGTCACCGTCAGAGTCGACCCAGCCTGCACCTTCAAGAAGTGATTTCGCCTTTTCAATATCAGTTGCGTAGGTAGTTGTTTCTACATCACAATAAGGACGGCTTGTGGGAAGCAGAGTTTCAGCCGCAGACTCAATTCCGTTGAATATAGCTGTTTCAAGTGCCTGCTGGTCAACAGCATAAGCTACAGCCTCTCTTACATCGGCATTATCAAAAGGAGCAACGCTCATATTGAAGCCGAGAAGTCTTGTTAAAGTGGAGCCTTCTGCAATGGAAGTGCCGTAAGCACTGTCGTCCTCGAGAGAATCAAATGAGTCGTAACCAAGGCGTGAAGAACCGATAATACCGTCAATCTCTCCGTTTCTCAACGCAAGCACCTTGGAGTCATTTTCGGGAATTACCTTAACACTGAAGCTGTCAACCTCGGGTGCTTCACCCCAGTAATTAGGATTGCGGACAAATGTATAGGTTGTTCCGTCATAGTCGCCTGCGTACATATAAGGACCTGTGCCGTTTGTTGCAGCAGCAAGGATTGAGTAAGCATTTTCATCTCCACCCTCAAAAGCCTTGGGATTTACGATACCGAGGGGGCAGCACATGGAAAGGTCGTTGAGTGCAGCATAGTAAGGTGTGGAAAGGGTCATAACAAATGTGCTGTCATCGGGAGCGTCCATTGACGCAATAAGCGCAGTAAGTCTGCCGTAGGTACCGTTGTACATTCCGAGATTTGTAATAGACGCCTGAATACTCTGCTTTACCATATCTGCGGTAAGCACAGTACCGTCAGAGAATTTAACGCCCTCACGGATTTTGAAGGTGTATGTAAGACCGTCCTCGCTGATTTCCCAGCTTTCCGCAAGAGAGCCTACAAGCTCACCCTCGGGAGTGTACTTTACGAGAGTATCATAGAAATTGTGTGTCCAGTAAATGATACCGTAGTTTGTGGTATTTGAGGGAGTGATAACAGGATAGAAGCCCGACTCAAAATCCCAGTTTTCTGTAAGAGTAATAGTTTTGGGGGCATCACCTTCAGCACTGCCGTTTTCCGCTGTTTCGTTACTGCAAGCCGCAAGGCTGAGGCAGAGTATTGCTGCTGTTAAAGCCGCTGTAATTCTTTTTGTTTTCATAGTTGTCCTCCTGAATATAAATTGTATAATCACGCATCTGCGTTATTACCGATTTCGGGCAGCATAGCCGCTGCAAGCATTTTTGAATACGGGTGAGTAAGACAGTCGGGACTTCCGCTGCAAGGAGTATCCTCGACTATCTCTCCGTCTTTCATTACAATGATACGGCTTGCCATATAAAGTGCAACGTCCATATCGTGTGTAATAAACAGCATTGTACAGCCGTTTTCCTTATGTATTCTTCTCAGCAGGTCGAGAATGCTCTTTCGCAGAATAACATCAAGACCGCTGATTGCCTCATCGAAAATAAGTATTTCGGGATTAACCGCAAGCGCTCTCGCGATACATACTCTTTTCTGCTGACCGCCCGACAATTCGTGAGGCTTTTTTTGCAGAATATTATCCGAAAGCTCCATTTGCCTTATCAGCTCCGAAACACGCTTTTTCTCGTTCTCACGGCTCATTCGGCACAGATTCCGTATCGGCTCAGCTATGCAGTTGTAGATACAGAAATGCGGGTCGAGTGCGCTTTTTCCGTCCTGAAGTACAAGCTGAATTTTTCTGAACAATTCTTTTCGACTTTTTCCGTTAGAACACGCTAACTCCGTGTCATTAAAAAAGACCTTTCCGCTTGTTGCAGGAATAAGTCCTGTAATAACCTGAGAAAGCGTGGATTTGCCGCTTCCCGATTCTCCGACTATGGCACAGAATTCACCGCTGTTTACTGTAAAGCTGACATCATTCAGTGCATTCAGCTTATTCTGATTTTTGTCACGGGAGGAGTAGGTCTTTGTGACATTTTCGACAGTTAGCTTCATTCCGACACCTCCCCGATGTTTGCAGTAAGAACGCTGGTTTCAATAAGGCTTTTGGTGTAGCTGTGCTTTGGTGCAGACAGGATTTCTGCCGCCTTTCCCGTTTCGATTATTTTGCCCTCGTTCATTATTATCATATCTCCGCCAAGCTGAACAGCCGCCGCAAAATCGTGTGTGACCATAAGTACCGCCGTTCCGTTTTCACGAAGCTGTCTGAACGCCTCAATAGTTTCATTTCTGTGTACTACATCAAGTGCGGTTGTAGGCTCATCGGCAATCACAAGCCTTGCATTCACCATAAGCACCATTGCAA
Organism: uncultured Ruminiclostridium sp.; assembly: GCA_964527695.1. Taxonomy (GTDB): domain Bacteria; phylum Bacillota; class Clostridia; order Oscillospirales; family Ruminococcaceae; genus Ruminiclostridium_E. Next base: position 1,031 of record CAZGRB010000157.1, on the reverse strand, counting down.
TCAAAACACGCTGAAGCATACCGCCCGACAGCTCAAAGGGAAAGCTGTTAAAAACACGTTCAGCCTCGTCAAGTCCTGATTTTTTCAGCGCGTTAAGAACTGCATTTTTTCTTTCGCTTTTGGGCATATCAATATGAAGCGAAAGGGTTTCAAGCATTTGCTTTCCGATTTTCATTGACGGGTCAAGGGCTGTCATAGGGTTTTGCGGAATGAAAGCTATTTCACTGCCGTAGAGCTTTCTTTTCTCCTTTGCGGAAAGCGTAAGCAGGTCGGTTCCGTTGTAAAAAATACTGCCCGACGCACTGAATTTCTTTGGGTCAAGAAGTCCCATCATACATTGACAGGTCATAGTTTTACCACAGCCCGACTGACCGAGAATAATCAGTGATTTCCCCGAAGCAAGCGAAAAATCTATTCTCTTAACGACAGTATGCTTTTCTTTTTTTATAATAATTTCAAGCTGTTTGACTTCAATAAGTTTATTCATAGCGTGTCCTCACCTGACATAAGAATATCTCTTAACGCTTCACCGAAAAGGTTAAAGCCTGCCGCTGTTACAAGTATGCACACACCCGGATAGACAAGCATTTCGGGGTGATTGTAAATGCAGGAGCTTGCGTCCTTGAGCATTGAACCCCATTCGGAAGTTCCCGCAGGCAGCCCGAGTCCGAGAAAGGCAAAGGTTGAAATCATAAGAATTGTGGTTGCAATACTTGTTGTTATGAACACAATAAACTGCGGCATAACGTTGGGTATCAGATGACGGAATACAAGCTTTACCCTGCCGCACCCAGAAATTCTTGCCGCAAGGATATAGTCCTTACCCATTTCAACCTGTGCGTAGGCTCTTACCATTCGTGTAAACCAAGCCCACATACCTACAATTATTGCAATCACAATATTTACAAAGCCATCTCCAAGCATACCGATAATCGCAATGCCGACAACCAGTTGAGGTAACGATATAAATGTATCGCAGATAAAATCAAGAACGGTATTCATGACCTTTCCGCCACAAACGCTGAGCGTGC
>CAZGRB010000156.1:0-5464 GCA_964527695.1 uncultured Ruminiclostridium sp. | reverse complement strand
AGTGCTTCACGGAAACGGGTATATTGAGGATGTTTTATGCGGTAAGAAATTCAGAATTTCCGCAAAATCCTTTTATCAGGTAAATCCTGTGCAGACGGAAATCCTTTACAGAACCGCAATGGAATTTGCAGGGCTTACAAAGAAGGACAGGGTGCTGGACTGCTACTGTGGAACGGGTACAATCGGCATAATTGCATCTGATTACTGCAAAGAGGTAATCGGTGTTGAAATAAACGAAAGTGCAGTAAAGGATGCAAAGAAAAACGCTGCAATGAATAACTGCGGAAATGTCACATTTCTATGCGGTGATTCGGGCAGATTCATGGAGGAAATGGCAAGGGCAGGGGAGAAAGCAGATGTGGTATTTACCGACCCGCCCAGAACAGGCAGCGATAAGCGGTTTTTGCAGAGCCTTGCAAAGTTGTCGCCTGACAGAATAGTTTATATCTCCTGTGGAATCGAAAGCCTTGAACGAGACCTGAAACAGCTTCAGAAGCTGGGATATGATGTGAAAAAAATACAGCCTGTGGATATGTTTCCGCATACAAGGCATGTGGAGATGGCAGTGCTTTTGTGCAAACTTTCTTCTTTATAAACATTTTAGCCGCCTGCAGAATGTTAATTCTGCAGGCGGCTGCCTTTTATTTATTCGCTTTTTGGAAGCATAACCGTAACGGTTGTACCTTTATTTTCCTGGCTTTGCAAAGATATTTTTCCGCCGTGATACATAACTGCGTGCTTGGCAATAGAAAGTCCGAGACCTGTGCCGCCTGATTTCTTGGAGTGGCTTTTGTCAACACGGTAGAAGCGTTCAAAGATTCTCGGCTGATGTTCGGGAGATATTCCGATTCCTGTATCGGAAACGTCAACGGTTACTTCCTTTGCGGTTTCGGTTATTTTCACATCAACCCTGCCGCCGTCAAAATTATATTTTACAGCATTATCGCAGAGATTGTAAATGACCTCGAAAAGCAGGTGCTTAACACCCGTAATTTTTCCGCTGTCGCCGGTTACTTCAAGGGTGATATCCTTTTTATCGGCACTGTCACGGAGCGTACCGCACACCTCGTTTGCGATTTCATAAATCGAAACATTTTCCTTCGGCATTTCGCTTTCTTCATCAAGCTGTGAAAGCCTTATAATGTCCTCAACAAGTGTTACAAGCCTTGTCGCTTCCTTTCGGATATGACCTACAAATCTGGGCATATCCTCAGGCTTTACAAGACCGTTTTCAATAAGCTCAGCGCTTCCCGTTATGGATTGAAGCGGAGTTTTCAGCTCGTGAGAAACGTTGGCGGTAAATTCACGTCTTAACCGTTCGGCGTCTGCCTGCTCGGTTATATCAAAGGCAAGTATTACCGCTCCCACTGTTTCGCCGTTTGTCTCAATACGGCTTATATCAAACTGAAATTCACGCTCATTGCGTTTTGCCCTGATTTCACAATGGCCGTCTGAAACTGCCTTTTCAATTGCGGCGCTTATATCGTTCCTTCGGTCAACAGTTAGAAAATCATTTCCCGTACAATTTTCATCAGTGCCGAAAATCTGCATTGCTGCTGAATTAATTGTGAGTATGCACTTGTTTTTATCAAGAAGCACAAGTCCCTCACGCATGTTTCTGATGATAAGGTCAAACTCCTCTTTTTTACGGTTAAGCTGCGCCGCCTTACGTTCAATTTTCATATTCTGCTTATGAATACGGCTGAGGAGAGGTGCAATTTCTTCATAAGTATCGTTCTCCGCGGGATTGTCAAGGTCAAGCTTATTCAGCGGTTCAATTATTCTTTTTGCCATTTTGTCTGCAAGTACGGCTGAGACAACAACTGCAATTACTATAATGATAATTACAGGGTAGAGCATACCGAGAAGAAGTGTAAGGCCGCTTGCCCTGTCAACGGAAATACGCAGTACTGTGCCGTCGGAGAGAAGCACTGCCTCATACAGTGTTTCTTGGGTCAGAGTTGAGGAGTGGCGGGAGCTGCTTCCTTTTCCTGTTTCAATAGCTTCCGCAATTTCCTCACGGTCAAGGTGATTGTCCATATCGGTTTTTTCGGCCTCAGAATCAAACAGTACAGTACCGTCGCTGTTTACCCAGGTGAGACGGAAATTGTCGGATTCAAGACTTTCAAGACAGGCTTCGCCTGCTTGTTCGGTTGCGGCAGAAGCGATTGAAAGCTCATCCTTCAGCTGCTTTATCTGAATATCGGTGAAATAGTCATACAGAAAACTTGTTATGACTGCAAGGGTAGTGAACAGAACTACTATGGAAGTCGTAAGTATGGAACGGAAAATTTTACCTGTCATTCTTTACCTCCATGCGATAACCTACATGGCGGACTGTTTCAATCATTTCTCCGTATTCGCCAAGCTTCTGTCTTAGAGTTCTTATGTGCATATCGACGGTTCTTGTTTCGCCTATGAAATCAGAATCCCATATTTCGTTATAGAGGGTATCTCTTGAAAAAACCATTCCGGGATTTTTCATGAACAGTGCAAGAAGTTCAAACTCCTTGTAGGTTAGTGAAATTCTTTCTCCGTTTATGCTTACCGTCCGTTCGTCAAGGTTCAGTAAAAGTGTGCGCACCTGTAAAACACGTGTTACGGTTTTCGGCTTGCAGCGGCGCATTACTGCCTTTACCCTTGAAATCATTTCCATCATTCCGAACGGCTTTACAAGGTAGTCGTCCGCACCAAGGTCAAGCCCCTGAACCTTGTCGAATTCAGCGCCCTTTGCGGTTGCCATTATAACAGGAATATCCACATATTCGGCTGTGCTTTTCAGGGTTTTGAGAATCTCAATGCCGTCTGTCCCGGGGAGCATTACATCAAGAAGGACAAGGTCGGGGGTTTCTGTTTTAAGAGCAGACAGAAAACCGTCTCCGTCCTCAAATCCTCTTGCGTCAAGTCCTGTTGACTGCAGGGCGTATACCTCTATATCGCGGATACTTGCGTCGTCCTCAACGCACCATATCATAAAATCAGCTCCTTTGAGAAAATCTGTAAGGGTTTCGCCTCGCCGCACAAGCCAAGGTTGATATATTGCTTACTTATCGTGCGGCGGAATTGCCACAGGCGGCTCGCCTGTTAAGAGTTTTTGTGTTCGCCTGTTACTGAGAAAATGACCCACTCGGCTATATTCGTCGCATGGTCGCCGATACGCTCAAAATATTTGGCAATCATAAGCAGGTCAAGGGCATATTCACCGTTTGCCGGATTATCGGCAATCATTTTTATAAGACTGTCCTTTATTCTGTCAAAAAATTCGTCAACCTTATCGTCATGCGCAATCACTGATTTTGCAAGTTCAGTGTCGCATTTTACATAAGCGTCAACGCTGTCGGTTACCATTGAAATAGTTTCCGCCGCCATATCACGGATATGTACCGTTTCTTCAGCAGTTTTTCCTTTGAGAAAGGTAATTATCTCGGCTATATCCTCCGCCTGGTCTCCGATACGCTCCATATCGGTAATCATTTTGAGTGCGGCGGAAATCTGCCTTAAATCCCTCGCTACAGGCTGCTGCTGTAAAAGCAGTTTAAGACAGCGGGATTCTATGTCACGCTCCTTGTGGTCAATATCTGCCGAAATCGGCACTACCTTTTTGGCAAGTGCGGTATCGCCTGTAGTCAGTGCCTTTGAAGCGAGGGCGATAGCCTCTTCGCAAAGTGCGCCCATTTCTATCATTTCTGTGTTAAGCACAGCAAGCTGTTCATCAAATCTGCTTCTCATTATCCAAACCTTCCTGTAATATAATCTTCTGTCCGTTTATCATTGGGCTGTGAAAACAGCTTTTCTGTTTCGCCGTATTCAATAAGCTCTCCAAGCAGGAAAAAAGCCGTGCTGTCGGAAATGCGGACTGCCTGCTGCATATTGTGCGTCACTATAACGATAGTATAACTCTTTTTCAGCTCAATTGCAAGTTCTTCAATCCTTGATGTTGAAATAGGGTCGAGTGCAGAGGTCGGCTCATCCATAAGGAGAATTTTCGGCTTTACCGCAAGTGCTCTTGCAATACATAATCTCTGCTGCTGACCTCCCGACATTCCGAGGGCATTTTTCTTCAGCCTGTCCTTTACTTCGTCCCAGATTGCGGCATCACGGAGGGACTGTTCGACGATTTCGTCAAGCTTTACTTTTGACTTGATACCATGCGTTCTCGGACCGTAGGCAATGTTGTCGTAAATACTCATGGGGAAGGGGTTAGGCTTCTGGAACACCATTCCTATTTCACGGCGAAGCTCGTTTACGTCAACAGTATTGTCATATATGTTCTGCCCGTTATAGCAGATTTCTCCTGTAATTCTGACAGAGGGAACAAGGTCGTTCATACGATTCAGGGTTTTAAGAAAGGTAGACTTTCCGCAGCCCGACGGCCCGATAAAAGCGGTAATGCTGTTTTCGGCTATTGTGATGTTTACATTTTTCAGTGCCTGAGTCTGGTCATACCATAGGTTCAGGTCTTTCGCTGTCATTATATCACTCATTGTTATCTTCCTTTCGGTTAAATATCACGCTTTCCGGCAAAGTATCTGCTTACAAGAGCTGCTGACAGATTTATAAGAAGCGTAAGTATCATAAGTATCGCCGCAATTGCAAAGGCAACGCCGAACTCTCCCTGTTCCTTTGCGTAAACATACAGTGCAACGGTAAGGGTAGCGCCGGGACTTGAAAGCCCTTCGACAATTCCGTTTAAGGCGTGGGCAAATCCCGCTGTAAAAAGAAGTGCGGCCGACTCGCCCAGAATACGTCCTACGGAAAGAATACAGCCTGTGATTACACCGTCAACACAGCCGGGAAGCACGACAGTTCTTATGACTCTCCATTTTCCTGCACCTAGACCGAATGCGCCGTCACGGTAACTCTGCGGTACGGTTTTAAGGCTTTCCTGAGTGGTTCTCATAATTGTAGGAAGATTCATAATTACCAGCGTCAGCGCTCCTGCTAAAAGCGATGTCTTAAAGCCGAGAAACTGACAGAAAAACAGCATACCTACAAGACCATATATGATTGACGGAATGCCTGAAAGCGTTTCTGCCGCATATTCAATAATACCCACAAGCTTTTTATTCCTTGCATATTCGGTCAGATAGATTGCTGCCCCTACTCCAAGAGGAATAACAATTGCAAGAGTTGCAAGAACGATGTAAAGAGTGTTCAGAATATCGGGCAGAATACCTATTCTGCCGCTTATGTAGCTTGGCTTTGTGGATAAAAGCTCCCATGAAATATAGGGAACTCCCTTGATAAATACATAAGATACAAGAAATACTACAAGCGCCGCCGTAAGACCTGTGGAAACATACATTGCGGCTTTCATAGCGCCTGTATAGGCTTTGCGTTTTTTACTTAGCATCAGTCTTTCTCCTTTTTCAAGAAAAAGTTAAGCGTGGCATTTATAAGCATTATAAACAGGAACAGCACAAGCGCTATTGAGAAAAGTGCCTGCTGCTGAAGTCCGCTTGAA
>CAZGRB010000155.1:0-5467 GCA_964527695.1 uncultured Ruminiclostridium sp. | reverse complement strand
TATAAATTTGAAGTTCAGTGATGAAACCAAAAAAACTCTGAATAGTTTTCGCTTCAAAGTATGGTTTATCTTTCTTGTTTTTACAATGGTTATACTTCTTTTCGTGTATATCTCTCAGATTGTTCTTATGCCTGTTATTTATGAATATGTCAAAACTCAGGAAAGCATATCTACATCATATGAAATTAAAAAAACATGGATTGAAGGAAATTTTAACGATGTAAAGGATATTGTTGATCATAATGCTAAGAGTAAACAGATGGATATTCTTATTCACATTCCTTCCAGTCAGACTGGTGGGCCTGCACTTACTTATTCACATGATTCAACAGGTTCGTCAGCGTCTATCAACCGACGTATCAGCGATGTAATGGTTGAGGAATTAAAGGCATCAAAGACAGGAATGCTTTTTTTTCCTATTGAAGATGACGTGAAGCAATCTTTTCTGCTTGCAACCTATGTAGGTGAATCGGATAATATAATCGGATATATATTCATATACACTTATCTTGAGCCTACCGGTACTACAACTGAAATATTAAAGAATATATTTTTTACTTCATCATCAATTCTTATTTTTTTCAGTTTTATAGTTTCTTTCTTTATATCAAATCAGGTTTCTATGCCGATTATAAGATTGTCAAAATCTGCCAATAAGCTTATAACCGGTGAATTCAAGGTTGAGCCAAAACCGAATGAGTATACTGAAATTAAAATTCTTACGGAAAATCTTAATGAGGCATCCAGCGAAATTGCCCGTACCGAAGCTCTGAGACGTGATCTTCTTGCAAACGTATCTCACGATTTGCGTACTCCGCTTACTATGATAAAAGCATATGCCGAGATGATAAGGGATTTATCAGGTGACAGTCCTGAAAAGAGAGAGAAGCATCTTAAAGTAATTATTGATGAAACTGATCGTCTTACCCTGTTGGTAAGCGATATACTTAATCTTTCAAAGCTCCAGAGCGGTGTTATAGAAATGGATATAAAGCCGATTGATTTCAGTTCGCAGCTGAAAGAAATTGTTTCAAGATTCACAATGCTTGAAAATGTAGAGGTTGCACTTGAAGCGCAGGCGGATATATATATTGCCGCTGATAGTAAGCAGCTGGGGCAGGCTGTGTATAACCTTATTACAAATGCTATTAATTACTCTGAAAACGGTCTGGTGACTGTCAGACTTAACACGATTAAAAATGGAAGGGCACGATTTGAGGTTTCTGATACAGGTATCGGCATTCCGGAAGAACAGCTGCCATATATATGGGAGCGCTATTATAAGGTTGGTCGTTCAGAGAATTTTAAACGTTCTGTCAAAGGCACCGGCCTTGGATTATCAATCGTAAAAGGTGTATTTGAACGGCACGGTTTTAAATACGGAGTAACCAGTGAGGTAGGTAAGGGAAGCACATTCTGGTTTGAATGCGTTGTTGTTAAAAAATAAAATGCGTGAATTTAATTATATAATCAATAATAATTTTAACGGAAAGCAGGTTCAGCAATTCCTGAAGCATCTCGGTTTTTCCCGTTCTATAATAACTTCTCTAAAGCATGATGACAGATTGTTATGTAACGGAAACCATATAAGAACAATTGACCTGCTGAAGACAGGTGATAAAATCACTGTAAAGCTTGAAGACGATACGGATATTATACCAAACAACTCGCTTGGTATACCTATCGCCTATGAGGATGATGATATTGTTGTGTTTGATAAGCCACCTTTTATGCCTGTGCACCCTTCGCTAAAACATTATGATGATACACTGGCTAACTATTTTACAGCACTATATCCAGAAACTGTATTCCGTTCCATAAATCGTCTTGACAGGAACACATCGGGGTTGGTTCTTGTGGCTAAGAATAAGCTTGCCGCTGCAAGGTTGTCAGGTGATTCCGCATTTCATCCGAATAAAGTGTATTATGCCGTTGTTGAGGGTAACGTTGCAAAAAAATACGGTAAATCGGGCGAAATAATCGCTCCGATAGCCCGTATTTCAGACAGTATTATAAACAGGGAAGTGCGTGAGGATGGGCAATTTGCCCACACCAGATTCAAAGTCCTGAAAAGTACTCAATATATGTCGCTTCTTGAGATAAAGCTTATAACAGGTAGAACCCATCAGATTCGTGTTCATTTTTCGTGGGCTGGTTATCCGCTTATAGGTGATGACCTTTATGGCGGAAATACCGATTTACTTGACAGACAGGCTTTGCATTGTGGTTTAATTGATTTTATTCATCCTGTCAATGGAAGAAAAATCTGCGTTAAAGCAACATTTCCGAAGGATATGGAACAGCTCATAAATAATATGAGTTTAGCAAATTGTGAATAGATATATATAAACAAATCCCACAGAAAATTTATGTTTCTGCGGGATTTTTCATTGTCAATCTACTTAATCGGTTTGATTATATCTAAAGTAAATATAATTGTCAAGTAAAATGCAAAGACACTTCCGATATAAATATCGAAGGTGTTTTAAGTGTTTTATTATTGCTGTGTAAGGTTATTTTATCAGTTTGTTAAACTTCGGTTTTATTACTTTGATATATAAATCCTTGGCAACGTCAAGAAACAGATCATAGATGATAAAAGCTACAAGTCCCATTCCCCATAAGATGTATACCGCATATTTGCCGAAGCTTTCCATGCCTTCCAGCATTTTGTCGGCAGAAAGGATAAAACATAATATGTTATATGTTATAACGACAGAAATGTTAAAAATCAGCAATTTAACAACATAACGGATAATTTTATTCTTGATTTTCTTCAGTATCTCGCAGAGTGTGGGATAATATCCGAATAATGTAAGAAGAAAAAAGTCAGCTTCAATCTCAGGAATAAGCATAAAAGACAGCAGAACAACAGTTCCGTATGAAAGAAATGCCCATTTGATGTTTATTTGTTCACAAATTGTCCATATCAGAATCCCTGTAATTGCAGGTACTACATAAGCAAATGAAGGGATAAGTGCACTAAACATACAGATTATGCATATTGCAGAAATTATGGCACAAAATGAGATTCTGAAACTAAGCTGCTTGGTTGAATTGGTGGACATATTATTCCTTTCATTATTTGTTATATAAAACAAGACTCTTTTCTTTAAGTTCTCTGCCGTCTCGAAGAATTTTTATAAGTCTTTCAAGTTCGCCGTTTTCGATAGCATCTCTGTATTCTGTGATACTATCAAGTACACAATTTATTTCCTTCAGTAAAGCATCTCTGTTACACATAAAAAGTTCAGACCACATATACTCGTTGAGTTTTGCAACTCTTGTAAGATCCTGAAAACTTCCTGCAGAAAATCCGTCATAATTAAGCATAGATGGACTTTTGACATATGCGTTTGAAACGACATGAGCAAGCTGAGATGTATATGCGATAACCTCGTCGTGTTTCTGAGGAGTTGAAACAACTGCTTTGCCGAATCCTATACTTCCGGCAAGTGTCTGAAGCAGATCAACGGCAATCTGGGGAGTATCATCGGTAGGGGTTATAATAAAACTTGCTCCATTGAAAAGATCTTCTGTTGAATATTCAAAGCCTGAAAATTCACGACCTGCCATAGGGTGAGTTCCGACGAAAATAACACCCTGCTTGTCGAGCACAGGAGTGCATTCGTTGACGATATATTCTTTGACACCGCAGGAATCTATGACAATACTACCTTTTTTAAAATGTTCTGCATTAGTTTTTACAAACTTTACTATTGCTTCAGGATAGAGACAGATTATAGTCAGATTTGCTTCGCATAGGCGTGAAGGTGTTATTTCCTCGTCAATAGCTCCGCACGAAAGCGCTTTTTCAATTGTATCTCTGTTTGTATCAATACCTAAAATACGATGAAATGTATTCTTTTTGAGTGCCTTACATATGGAACCACCTATAAGGCCAAGACCTACTACTGCTATATTCATAATAAAATTGCCTTTCTTGATTTATTGCTTTAAATTGATATTTGATATTATAATATAAAATAATAATAAAATCAAGTCTTTTGAGGTGATTTTTTTATATTTATATCCGCTAAAGGGTTCTTATCTATTGCATTTCTGATTTGCTCGTTGGCTACGTGTGTATATATTTGTGTTGTATCAAGATTTTCATGTCCGAGAACCTCTTTTAGAACTCGCACATCTACACCGTTCTGATACATTAATGTCGCAGCCGTATGACGAAGCTTATGAACTGAAAAACCCATTCCGCTGAGTCCTGAAAGCTTCAATTTTTCTTCGATAATCTGCTCAACACGTCTGTTTGAAATCCTTGTTCCTCGTCGGCTGATAAAAAGAGCTTTGTCTTTCGATTCCGGGCGAACACTGATATAATTCTTATATGCGTCAATACAGGCAGAATTAAGATATACAATCCTCTCTTTACTTCCTTTACCAAGGATTTTAATATATGTAACCTTCTGTTCGTTTACAGTAGTGCTCATATAATCACGACAGTCTATACCAACCAATTCTGAAAGACGCATTCCACAATTCAGGAAAAACGTTATCATACAGAAATCTCTGTAATCTTCCCATTGCCTGAAATCTGAACAGGCCTTAAGAAGGGAAGTGGCCTGTTCAATAGTGAGATGCTTCGGGAGAGCATTTTTTGGCGATGGAAGTTCCAGATTCTGGGCAGGACTGACATCAAACCACATTTTTTTAATAGTTAGATATTTAAAAAACTGACGGAGCGTAACTGCTTTTCTTGCTCGTGCTTTACCATGGTTTTCGCGTTCTGAGGAGACATAAGCAAGGAAAGAGAGAAGATCGCCGAGTGTAACTTTTTTTACCATTTCTTCTGGTACATCTGCTATTTTAATATCCTTGAAATCCATATCCTGACATAAACCGTTTTCTCGTTTCAGAAAACGAAGGAAAAGCTTTATATCGGTGTAGTAATTCTTGACAGTCAGTTCCGAACGCATTTTTATGGTTGAGATATAATTAAGATATTCCTGAAGATATGATGGACAATCGTCAAATTTCATGCTTGTTACTCCTTGTGTTGGGAATTTTACGTTTTTGACCGCATTTCTTCTTTGAATACAATCATTTCTTCAATACAGTTATCACAGATTTCAACAATAACGAAATTTAAATCTTTATATGTTACTTTAGGGTGATTGCTTATATCCTCAGGCAGATAACCCAGCAAATCGGTGACAAAACCTGATATGGTGTCGTAATCATGTTCATCGGGCAGTGAATATCCGAATAATTCAAGCACTTCATCAGGGTCAGCTTCGCCGTTTACCTCATATTTATTGTCCCTGAGTTTTCTTATAAGTGCATCCTCGTCGTCATATTCATCCTGAATATTGCCCATAACCGATTCAACGATATCCTCAAGAGTTACAATTCCGGCAGTTCCTCCGTATTCATCCACAACGATAGCCATGCCTGACTTCATTCCTGTAAGGAATTTGAAGGTATCAGCACAGCTGCATTTTTCCGGTAT
>CAZGRB010000154.1:0-5469 GCA_964527695.1 uncultured Ruminiclostridium sp. | reverse complement strand
TCACAATCTTGACCAATTGTCAATACCTTTTTTCAACTTTTTTGAAAATGTTTTGCGATTTCTTTCGCTCCCCGTTTTTGGGGAGCTTGTTCATTATAACACGCTTGTCTCTTTTTGTCAAGCGTTTTTTTGAATTTTTTTACTTTTGTTTAATCTGCCTTTAAATTTATTCCTTATTTGTCTGATTTTGTATATTTTCAATTAATTATTGACATTTTGAGCTTTATATAGTATAATGGTAAAAAATAAAAAAGGAGAGTTCTTATGAGTAATATGCCTTCAAAGGAACGTTCGTCAGGATTTTTAATCCCTATTCTCGGTGCAGTTGCACTTATTATCGGCTGCGCTCTTTATATAGTATATAAGATTGCTGAGCGTGAGGCTGCCGAAAAGTGGTCGGACTACGACGATTGCGGTTGGTCCTGATATGAACCGAAAATTTCAAACCCTGCTGACAACGCTGATTGTGCTGACTATTACCGCAATCGTTGTTGTCGGCTTTGTTCTTGCTTGGGATATTTTTGATTTCAAAAGCAAGCTTGACCAGCTGTTCGACTGGAATCCTTACGCCGTGGAAGAACCGCTCTGTCGTTCTGATACAATTGTTGAGCTTTCAACATCAAACGGCGACGCACTGCCCGAAGGCGAGCTTCAGGTAATCGAGAACTATTTCACCTGCTATTATGCCTCGCTGGGGTCATTCTATCACGAAAATATCTCCCGTTTCTACGCATTTCAGGCTGTTGACGAGCATATCGACAGTCTTGCCCTTGATTTTGAAATCGGAGCAGCGAAGAATTCGTCCGTGGATTGCTCCTTCGACAGCTGCAAGGTATTCCTTTATATTATAAGCAGAAGCAGGAACGATTACGGAGAAATGGTAATCACTGTCCGTGTAAGCTCTGAAATGCAGTACGGCTTTTCGTCCGTTATCACTGAAAATTCGGGAGAAATACACACCTTTGCTGTAACCGAAGAGGACAAGGAGACAGTTATCAGCTCCCACTCCACCGACCGTCCCGCACGTGCTTTTGCAGAATATGTATTTGATGTTGCCGCTGCTTCTGACGGCTTCACCAGAAGCGACCTTTCCTATACATACTATTATGATTATGTTGACAGGTCTCTTGACCTGCTGGAGCTGAGCCGTGCGGAATTCTATGAAACAGTTGCCTCGTCCCTGTCGGCGGAATTTGTACCGTCATTTGAAGCGGAATACCCTTACAACAGCGAAAATGCCTGCCAGTATGCAATGAACTCCTCGGGACATTCCTCAGAATACGGCACTTATGACGAGAACGATACAAATTTCTGTTCACAGTGCGTTGCCGCAGGGGGTATTCCCATGGACGACCAGGGGAATTCCCTTACCCAGTGGAAATGGTACGGCTACGAGATAAACAACACCCGTACCAAGGAGGGCTGTACCCTCACTTGGTACAACCGTAACAAGTTCTGGGTATATGCAGTTGAAAACACAGGCTTCGGTATGGTTGCCCAGTGTTCGGACGCTGTAAGAAAAGGCGATATTGTTCAGCTTATGAAGCTGGACGAGCCTGTTTTACAGTGTATTGTTACGGATATTGTCTATGACAATGACGGAAACGCCGTGGATTTCATAGTCTGCACCGATAAGCTTAAAAACAAGCCCGTAAGCCTTATGTGGAACGGAGATTTAAGGTTTATAAATATTATCGGGTACAATACGGCGAATATCTAAAAAGCTGACATCATCAGGGCGGATGTCCGTACAGAAGTTTTACACGTGTTATTGAGGAAAACCCTTTTGAAAAAGGGCTTTTCCTCAAACTCCTTTCCTAAAACTTTCAGTTTAAATTTAAGACCCATAGGGTAAACCTATGGGTCTTAAATTTATATTAAAAGTCTTTGGAAGGGGGTACGGTGGAAACCTTTCTACAGAAAGGTTTCCACCGATAAATACATATAAAGCTCTTAAACGAGTGCTTCTTTTATTCTGAAATCTCCTCCAGCCTTTCGCTTGCTTCCGCCCATTCGTCCGTCTGTGCGTCAAGCTCGGTCTGTAATTGCCCCAGTTTTTCGGAAAGCTCACCGATTCTCTCGTAATCCGCCACCGCTTCGGGAGACGCCATTTCCTCGTTTATTGCCGCTATTTCTTCTTCAAGCTGTGCAATTCTCTCCTCGGCACGGGAAATACGAGTGCCCAGCTTTCTGATTTCGCTCTGAAGTTCTTTTCGTCGCAGATAATCAGTCTTATTTGCGCTGTCGGAGGTTTCCTTCTTCACGGGAGCGAGCTTCTGCTCCTCGGCTTCGGTGATTATATCTTCGATTTCGTCCGTAACCTCGTCCATGCCGTATGCTGTCAGCTTGTAGACCCTCGTTGCGGTCTGCTGAATGAGATAACGGTCATGGGAAACGATAAGCGCTGTGCCGTCGAAGCTGTCGATTGCCGCTTCAAGGGCTTCACGGGAGGTAATATCAAGATGGTTGGTAGGCTCGTCAAGGAGCAGCAGGTTGCAGCCGCTGAGCATAAGCTTTAAAATTGCAACCCTTGCCTTTTCGCCGCCGCTGAGTGTCCCGATTTTTTTGAACACGTCGTCGCCACTGAAAAGGAAGCTTCCTAAAGCGGTTCGCACCTGCGTCTGGTCCATTTTCGGGTATGCGTCCCAGATTTCGTCCATAACAGTCTTTCTGTCAGAAAGACCCGTCATAAGCTGGTCGTAATAGCCCACCTTTACCCCGGGGCCGTAGGTTACACTGCCGCTGTCGCCTGTGTATTCCTTTATAAGTATTTTGAAGAGTGTAGTCTTGCCGCAGCCGTTGCCGCCCATTATGAATACACGTTCCTTTTTGCGAACATCAAGGCTTACATTTTTAAATAAGCTTTCCCCGTCAAAGGAAATGGACAGGTTCTTGGCAGTCAGTATTTCCTCGGTAATGGGCTCACTGCAATGGAACTTGAAACGAAGCTTTTTAGGCAATGTCTGAGGCTTGATTAAATCCTCTTCAAGCCGCTCAATCTGCTTTTCCTTGCTGGCGATTGTTATATAGTTGTGCGCCTGATTGAAGCGCTTCTGCTGTTCGATAATGCCCTTTATGCGGTTGATTTCTTCAAGCTGATGCTCATAGTGCTTCCACGCAATTTCAAGGTCCTCCTCTTTTTTCTTGCGGTAAGCTGTGTAGCCGCCCTTGTAGGCGGTAAGACGCTTGTTTTCCAGCTCAAAGGTGCGTGTTGTAACCTTATCCAGAAAATAACGGTCGTGGGAGATTATAATATATGCGCCCTTGTACTCCAGCAGGAATTTCTCCAGCCATGAAAGTGCAGATAAATCAAGATGGTTGGTAGGCTCGTCCAGTAACAGCAGGTTTGCGCCTGATAAAAGCAGCTTCGCAAGCTGAACCTTTGCCTTTTCGCCGCCGCTCAGCACCGAAACAGGCTTTTCCTGCTCCTCCTGAGTAAAGCCAAGACCGAGTAAGCTACTCATTGCCCTTGCCCTGAAGGTAAGTCCGCCCTCTGCCTCAAATTTTTCCTGAAGCCGCATCTGCTTTTCAAGGCGGTCATTGTCTGTAAGGCCGCTGTCGATTTCCTCGTGGAGCTGTTCAAGCTGCTGTTCAAGCTCCATAAGGGGCTGAAACACGGACAG
This sequence comes from uncultured Ruminiclostridium sp., assembly GCA_964527695.1. Lineage (GTDB taxonomy): Bacteria > Bacillota > Clostridia > Oscillospirales > Ruminococcaceae > Ruminiclostridium_E. The sequence continues at coordinate 1,846 of CAZGRB010000154.1, read as the reverse complement.
TACCTCATCGTACATGGAAACGGAGCTGTCACGGACAACGTGCTGCTCCATATAGCCGAGGACTGTGTCCTGGGATTTTACGAATTCTCCCCCGTCTGTGGGCAGCTCTCCGCGCATAAGCTTGAAAAGGGTTGTCTTACCGCAGCCGTTCACGCCTACAAGTCCGATTTTATCAACCTTATCCACCTCAAAGGTTACGTTTTTAAAAAGAAGCTCAGCTCCGAAATAAAGCTCAACATCCTTTGCGTTGTATATAATCATAAGGTTTACCTTTCTGTCTGGGTTATATACCGTCTGAGTGATTGATAACCCTTTGTGGCAATAAAACTTTCTTACATTTATTGCATCTCTGTCAACCGCCGTTAAACTTTATTGTTTTTCTTTGTTCCAGCTTGTAAAAGGCGGAATCTGGTGTGGCACACTGCCACAAGCGGCTCGCCTTTTATTATACTATCCGCAAAATCTTTTGTCAAGCGCAGATGAAACCTGCTTATATATAAATGATATATATCAATAAACAGCAATTGATTTCAAAAAACGGAAATCGTTTACAGAAAACTGAAACTTTTTCGGAAAACCCCTTGACTTATAATTAAGATTGTGCTAAAATTGCCAATGCACGCCTGATTCAGGCAATTTGTTCAAAAAGAAAGGACAGTGATTCTGATGTTTATTTTACGCTGGCTGTGGAAAAATATGGAAGGCAACCGTGCCCTTTACATATTCGCCCTGTTCCTTACGATTATTTCCCAGTCCATGTATATCATTACCCCTTATTTTACCCAGCAGATTGTGGATACCTTCTTAGTAGGCGAACAGGCTGCCGAAAATCTCCGTACAGGTTCCGACCTGCTTCTTAAAATGATATTTGCAATGGTAGGCTTTACCCTGCTCCGCTGTGTGATACAGTACAGCGCAAACCTGTCATACGAAAAAACCTCACAGGGGCTTATCTACCGTATAAGAAAAGTACTGTTCGATAAAATTGAAGTTCAGGACGCTGCTTTTTATGACCGCTACCGTACAGGTGATATTATGACCCGTGTTACCAGCGACCTTGATATGATTCGTCACTCAGTAGCATGGATTATAAAGACAACCCTCGAATGTGTAGTTCTTTTTTCCGTTTCGGCTATCTATTTCTTCTCCATTGACTGGCTGATGGCAATATGTATGCTGATTCTCACGCCTCTCATTCTTATAATCACAAAAAAGTTCAAGAACGTGGTAGGCCCTTTCTACGTTGACCTGAGAGAAAAATTTTCCGACCTTAACACCTGCGCTGAGGAAAATATCTCGGGTAACCGTGTTGTAAAGGCATTCGCAAGAGAAGAATTTGAAATTGATAAGTTTGACGAAAAGAATAAAGCCTATAACAACGCCAATAAGAAATCCGCCTTTACATGGCTTGATTTCTTCCCTTATCTTGAAATCACTGCGCAGTCGCTGGCAGTTGTATGCCTTATCTGCGGCGGTCTGTTTGTAATCTCGGGAAGAATTACCTTCGGTGAATATGCCGCTTTCTCGGGTCTTATCTGGACAATCTCCAACCCTATGCGTACCCTCGGTAATATCGTAAACGACTATCAGCGTTTTACCGCTTCCGCGAACAAAATTATTGAGCTTTATTACGCACACCCCTCTATTATTGACCGTGCCGACGCAATCGAAGTTGGCGGAAGAGTAAAGGGAAAGATTGAATTCAGAAATGTTTCCTTTTCTTACGGAAAGAACGAGGTTCTCAAGGATATAAGCTTTACCGTAAATGCGGGTGAAAAGGTTGCAATCATGGGTGCTACGGGTTCGGGCAAAACTACACTTATTAACCTTATTCCCCGTATATATG
>CAZGRB010000153.1:0-5504 GCA_964527695.1 uncultured Ruminiclostridium sp. | reverse complement strand
TGTTTCCTTTAAGCTCTTAGTGTTTTAATTAAAAAGAGTCGGTTACAGTTGGTTAAGCAACGCTCCGACTCTTTTTAAGTTGTGTTTGCTGATATACAGTTGCGTTATTAGCCTACGCAAGCGATACCCCAGCAACCGCCGCCACAGAAAATACCGAATGCAGGTGTTTCTGTTTCTTCGAGAACATCGATGTTCTCAACGTTCACTTCGTTCATCTTGAATTCCATGATTATTGACTCCTTTCTTCAAATTAAACTAAGATTAGATAGTAATACTAACCTTCGTTTGTTATATTATACCACATCTGGATAAAACTGTCAATAGAAACATTGGAATTTTAGAAGATATCGTCGAATATTGGAGAATATAACAAAATAAACTGTTGAATTATATGGATTTTCCTGCTTTAGATTTATGTAACAAATCTGATTTCAAAAATGTTGAAACCTTTTTCAATGCATTTACTTGATAAAACCACTCCGTGTATGGTATAATTAAATTGATTATATGCAATTCACGCATTCGGAAAGAAGGTAAAATATGATTTCAGTGCTTGTAATTGAAGATGACAAAACCATAAACAATCTGCTGTGCAGTATCATAGGCAAATGCGGCTACGAAACCGACAGTGCAGAAAACGGCTTGGAGGGTCTTGAAAAGGCTCTTACCAAAGAGTACAACATTATTCTTATGGATTTGATGCTGCCTATGAAAACAGGTGGAGAAATTTTAAGGGAACTTCGTAAGCACAAAAACACACCCGTTATCGTAATTTCTGCAAAGGGCGAGGTTTACAACCGAATTGAACTACTTAAACTCGGTGCTGATGATTATATAACCAAGCCTTTTGATATTGACGAGGTTATTCTCCGTATTCAGGCTATCCTCCGCCGTACAGAGGTTCAGAGCAATTCTGAACTTACCTTCCGAAATATGAAAATTGACACAGATTCAAAGCGTGTGTATATAAATAATTCCGAAATTACCTTCACAGCGATGGAATACGCAATCCTTGAGCTTATGCTGAAAAATCCTTCAAAGATTTTCTCAAAGCGTAACCTTTTTGAAAGTATATCGGGTGAGGATTATATAAACGACGATAACACAATGAACGTCCATATCAGCAATCTCCGCAAAAAGATAAGCAAGGTTACCTCCGAAGAATATATAGAAACGGTTTACGGTATGGGTTACAGACTGATAAATTAAGATTTTCTTTAGATTTGCTGAAGATTGTTTTTAATACTTCAGTATATAATCAAAGTCAGAAAGGAGATTTGCATATGGATAACACTATTTTGCAGACAAACAATCTGACGGTCAGATTCGGCAGGCATACCGTTCTTGACAACATAAATATCGAGCTGAAGGAAAAGCACATCTATGGGTTTATAGGTGAAAACGGAGCAGGTAAGACAACACTTATGCGTGTTCTTACAGGACTTCTTTATCCGTCTGAGGGCAGTTTTTCACTTTTCGGGAAAACATCTCAAACCGATATTATGAGAATGCGTAAATATATCGGCAGTACCATTGAAGCCCCCGCTTTATATCCCGAATATACTGCTTGGCAAAATCTCGAATTACAGCGTGTATTACTGGGAAATCCTGATAAAGGTGTGTGCGACGAGCTTTTAAAGCTTGTAAACCTGTATGATGAACGAAGCAAGAAGGTAAGAAAGTTTTCAATGGGAATGAAACAGCGTCTTGGTATTGCAATGGCACTTGTCGGCAAACCCAAGCTACTTATTCTCGATGAACCGATAAACGGACTTGACCCCAAGAACATTTCCGAGCTTCGTATTCTGCTGAAAAAGCTGAACGAGGAAAATAATGTTACCTTGTTTATTTCAAGCCATATTCTGAATGAGCTTTATCTTCTTGCCAGCGATTATTTCATTATTCATAAAGGTAGAATTATCGAAGCCCTCTCTCATGAACAGCTTGACGCAAAATGCAGAAAATACATAAAAATTACGACATCAGAGTTGCCGAGGTGTATAACGGTTATTGAAAAAGAGCTTAAAGGTGCAGAATATACTGTTATTGACAATGAAACGCTTCATTTGTTTTCGTGTACAGACAATTCAGAAATGGTTTCGGAAGCGCTGGTTGCCAACAGGATAATTGCAAAGGAATTTTCTGTATCGGAGCAAAGTCTGGAAGAATATTTCCTGAATGTAACAGGAGGTGACAGCAATGCTTAATCAGTTAAAGGTTGAAAGGTTCAAAGCTTGTAGATTCTGGCTTATGTACATTGCCGTAGCTGTGCTTGCAGTAGCGGGATTTCTGTTCGGTTTCATTAAATTCCCCGAAGAAGCGATGACTGACGGAATATTTTCAGATGTTGTATGCGATACATCGTTTGTGTTTATTATTACTCTTGTATCTGCGTGGTTTGCGGCAAACGACTTTTTCCACAGAACTATACACAATGAAATCAAGGTTGGTTACAGCCGATGGTCGATAATCTTTTCAAGAACTGTGACAGCATTTATTATGGCAATGCTGCTTCATCTGACCTACATAATTGCTTCTGTTGCAGGCTTTTGTGCAAAATGGGGATTTGACAGCAGTATCCTCACAGGGCAAAATCTTATATGGCTGGCTGTTGTATTGCTCCAGATTTGTGCAAATGTAAGCTTTATAATGCTTATTGTGTTTGCATTGAAAAAAGTTACTGCCGCAATATCGGGTGCAATAATATTCAGCATTATTTCCTGCAACGTTCTTCGTAATTTCATAAGCGACGGAATATTCAGATTTACTTGTTTCAGTTTGGCTCAGGATAAAAACATAGAAACTCTGTTATTATCGGGAATATTGGCTTTAGCTACAATTATAGTTGTTATGACGGCTACTCATCTGGTTTTCAGAAAATCAGAAATAAAATAAAAGGAGAATACAGCGGTGGAATACTTGATTATAGTTATACTTTCTGCCGCTGTGCTTTTTCTTGCGGCAAGATTGTTCTTGATGAAAAAACAGCTCAAATCACTTTCAGAGCAGCTTGATGATTACAGCGGTAAGCTTATTTCGGTTGAGCTTACAGGTGACGAGTTGGAAGAAATCGTCCTGAAAATAAATTCAATGATAGATGATATAAACAGGATAAAGTCCGACGCTGACAAAAATTCTGCCACGCTCAAGGAAACTATTGCAGATGTTTCCCACGATATGAGAACACCGCTTACATCTGTAATCGGCTATCTCCAGCTTGCACTAAAGGACTGCACTGACAGCGAACAGCGTAATAATATCAATATCGCTCTTGAACGTGCTGTCTATTGCAGCAAGCTGATTGACGAATTTTTTGAACTGTCCGTCATTGACTCAAAGGGCTGCATGGCAAGCCTTGAAAGTGTTGATGTCAACGAACTGCTTTGTGAGCTTATCCTTGCTAATTATCCGAATTTTGAAGCAAAAGGCATAACGCCGATTTTTGAAGACACGGGAACATCAATTATTGCTTCGGCGGATAGAAAAATGTTGACAAGAATAATTCAGAACCTGATATCCAACAGCATTAAATACGCTGACGGCGAGGTAGCTTTTGAATTATCCTCTGCTGATATGATTGAAATACGCGTTTCAAACCATACCGCAGAAAATTTTATTGATACAGCAAGAGTTTTCGATAAGTTCTATCAGACAAGCAAATCAAGAACGTCAGACGGAGCAGGCATAGGACTTTACATTTGCAGGCAGTTTGCTGTGGCTATGGGCGGAAGCATTGAGGCGGTTTTTAAAGATAATATTCTGGTATTTATTTTAAAGCTATGTTCAAGTATATAACGCATTTATTCCAAGCAATCTTATTATGACCTTAAAAACAGAATCGGCTGTCGCTTGTCTTTATGACATCGGCAGCCGATTTTCTGTTATATAGATTTATTCTTCCTGTTCTGCTGAGCTTCACGTTCTCGCTTCTGCTATTCCTCCGCTGCAAGCCGTGAGATTATAATCTCCGCATAAATCCGTCTGCGCTTTTCAAAGTTTTTATTTGAGGAGTGCAATTTTTTAACACTTTCTTGTGAGACAGATTTGAGCTGCTACAGATCTGAACGTGTCTGAATCTCTGCTTTCACTCTTCAAGGCTGAATATTACCTCCTTGCGTTTTACTTGTTTGTACTTTCTCATAAAAATTGACACCTCCAATTTTAATACAGCGGTCTTAGGTGCAACCTAAAAAGGGGGTAAGCGTAGTAATCAGGCAGAGGCTGATTACTGAAATTCAAGGGGTAAGCCTTTGAATTTCAGCGAAACATGAAAGTTTACGATACTTTCTATGGCTTGCTATACATGCCAAAAATGAAAGTATACGGCACTTTCTGTGCTTGCTATACATACACAAAGCAAAAGAATACGGATACTCCGTTTCTCATCATTTTGCCCGTATGAGCATACCCCTCAATTTAATTACTGCGGCGGCGAACAGCAGAAATTTTATACCCCTCTCATAAGCACCTGCAAATAATCCCTAAATTTTAAGTATTCCCCAAAAAGTTTGTGGGATGTTTTAAACGACAAGTCGATTAGTCTACCTTGTATTGTGCAGAAAATAGAATTTATCAGAAAATGAGCTGTGCAGACTTAAAAAAGGTGCCGTTTTTGTAGGTACTTATGAAGGGTGATATTTTTTCGGAACAAGAAATCGCCACAATGTTCCGTACCTCGCCAAAAAACATCTCCCTTTCGCTTTGGCAAAAAAATAACCGCTGTGATAATTCGTAGCAGAAGCAGGAGGTATGATGAATAAGAATATATCAATGACAAGTGCTGATGAGACAGAGAGAAAAAGCCTGTCTCCTTCGGAATATAAAATCGGAAGGACAACCTACATAGTCCATACCCGCTTTAATCTTGAATGTAAGGAAACTCTTGAGGATGTTTTAAAGCGGCTTATGCTTAGAGAGGTCGGAAGGCAGGTGGCATAAATCCATGCGGATTATTTTCGCTTTTACACTTTAGTGTCTTGAATTGTCGTTTAAGATGTGGTATAATAAGAATGTAATCCGCTGTATCTTTCGGAAAGGTAGGTTAAAAATGAAAGAAAAGATTACAGCACTTTATTGCAGGCTTTCACAGGACGATATGCTGCAAGGGGAATCGAATTCCATAACCAATCAAAAGGATATCCTTTTGAAATACGCTAAGTCCAATAATTTTCCAAACCCCCAATTTTATGTCGATGATGGTTTCAGCGGTACAAATTTCAACCGCCCCGATTTTATACGTATGATTGATGATATGGAAAACGGCAGGGTTGGCATCATCATCACAAAAGACCTGTCACGACTTGGACGTGACTACCTTATGACAGGGCAGTACATTGAGATGACTTTTCCCGACTATGATGTTCGGTACATTGCTATCAACGATAACGTAGATACCTTTAAAAGCGAAAACGAGATGATGGCATTCAAGAACATATTTAACGACTGGTTCGCCCGTGATACAAGCAAGAAGATTAAAGCTGTCTTCAAGGCAAAGGGTATGTCTG